>CAYVDX010000346.1:0-4916 GCA_964450485.1 uncultured Calditrichaceae bacterium | reverse complement strand
CCAGTAACAGCGAATCAACCAAACGGGCGATGGCGGGTGTGCGTCAAAAAACGATCCAAAAGACCGAAAAATCCCACAATAATAGCAGCAACGCTAAACAGCATTCCCTGGCTGCTGCCTAACCAGCGAAACGTATGCAGTATTTCTTTCAGGCTTTGTGAACTGCCGGACAAGAAACCGGCAATGTCTAAAAAATACCCGAACACGACCAAGCCGGCGATCAGGGCAAAAACGATCAGCCCGTTTTCAAACCAATCTGCCCACGGTTTCTTTTCCTGCTCAATTTTTTCAACGACGGCATCGGCAAAATTCGCCGAAAGCATAAATCCCCGGTCTGCGCTTAGGCTGTGAAACAGTTGTTTGTAAATCGCCATTTCCGCCCGGCATTGCGGACAGTTTTTTAAATGGCGCGCAACCTCGCCGCGGTTCGGCAAGCCGCCATCCAAATATGCTTGTATGTCTTGATCCGTCAGGTGTCCCACGATAACAATGCTCCTCAAACTTGGCTAAACAATATTTACAATTACTCAAACGTTTCCAATGTATATTTTTCCAGCAACCGTTCTTTCAACAATTTTCGCGCCCGAAACAAATAACTTTTGACCGTCCCTTCCGGTAAATCCATAACTTCGCTGATTTCGGCGTATTTCATTTCATCAAGATGAAACATCGTCAAAATAGCCCGAAAATCAGGCGGCAATTTTTCAATTTCAGCATAAACAAAGTGCATTGTTTCACTGCGAATAACATTATCGTCCGGCATTCTGACAGATGTTGCAAAACCTTCAATGCCATCCGGCTTTTCAGAATTCAGCTTTCCATTTTTAACATCATTTCTCAAAAAATCATCATACAGCGGTAATTTTTTCTTCTTCAAATAATTAACGCAGGTATGATAAGCAATTCTCCCGATCCAGGTAGAAAGTTTGGATTTGAACTGAAAAACTTTGAGATTTTGGTGTACTTTGATAAAAACTTCCTGGCAAATTTCCTCGCGATCCGTTTCATTCGTGACCATGCGGAAGACGACATGACACACCAATCGCTGAAAATCAGCAATCAGCGAGCGAAATGCGTTCATATCGCCGGAAAGAATTTGCTGCACACGCTTTTTATCCGATTCCATTCCATCCTTTCATCACGGGGCTACTTTAATCGACAGATCAAATGAAAAAAGGTTGCAAAGAAGTTTAGCAAATGCAGTTTATCCAATTGAATAACTGTTTGTCAACAAATCAAAAAAGTTTCAGCGATGTTGCAACATTTTGAGAATCGGTTTGTCTATTGCGATATAAACGACAAAAAACAGTCAAATAATCATCGAAAGGAATTCAATATGCAGTCTCCGGAAATAATTATCGTACCCATTGTTTTTTTAACCTTTTACGGCATTATTAAAATATTTTTTGATTATCGACTCAAAAGATCGCTGGTGGAAAAAGGACTGGTGCAGGAAAGCGGCCCGCTGCTCAACGCCAATCCGGTCGTTCAATCACTGAATTCCCTGAAGTGGGGATTTGTTTTGATCAGCGCCGGTGCGGCTATTTTGTTGGCGCAATATTTTCCCCGACAGATTTCCGATGAAATTATGGTCGGGTTAATTTTTCTTTTCGCGGGAATTGGCTTTTTAGTGTATTATTCAATCGCCAGGAAAGCGGAAGAGCGGCTTATTAGCAGCGGCAAATATGACCTGAAAGAATAGGCACGATTCAGCGAATAAAATCGCGAAAAGCATAAAAATTCCATTCTGCCGCTTAAAAAAAAAGCGGCGGAATGGTTATCGTCTCAAGGTACACAATTACTCGACTTCTCCCAACAATCCATCCGGTTTTACGAGTTGAAAATTGCCATAACCCATTTTATCCCGAAAGACAACTCGTAAACCCTTTTGCTGATATTCCCATATTTCAAAGAAACCCATCAGCGTATTGTCGGATTCCACGCGAATTGCATCCGGTTTGCCCAACATGACATACGCTTTGTAGCGGTCTGGTAACGCCTTTGATTTACGTTTTTCCGGCCGATAAAGCTTTTCAGCCATCCGGCTGCGTTTATAAAATTCGATCATCAGCTCATTTTTTAGGGTCCGCGGTGTGGGATCACGGCGCTGCCAAAAATTAGCAACGGCTTGATCCAACACCGCCATGTCGGTTTCCTTCTCCGCCAAATTTTTGAGTTCGCGCCACTCTTCGGCGGACGCGATCAAGCGCAGTTCACGGATGATTTCCGCAAATGACCGGAATCGCAGGTCTGTAGGATGTTGATATATCATAAATTTTTTCTCGCGCTCCAGGGTAATCATCCCGTTTGTCCGGCGAACCGTTAAAACCAATTTGTATTCACCGGGCGGCATCTCCCGGGTTGAAAAATAATTCATCATGGGCATGTGCTTTATCCCGCCTTGCAACCGGCCGCTTTTGACAAAAACCGGCTGATTATTTTCTCCAACGTAGGAAATTTGGTATTCAATCGAATCAGCCCTTTCCCCTGTTTCGTCGTAAAGTTCAAAATAACTATACAAACCGGGCAAGGTTGCGCCGTAAATAGCAGCAGGATACGGCAAAACACTGTTGGCGGTGCGTTTGTCAGCCAACGCGATGGTTTCCTTTTTTGCTAAAAGAAAATCACTAACGCCCAACGAGGGCGTTGCCTGGTTTACAGAAAACGTATGTTGCAGCGTCACGGTTTTACCGGTGTTTTCATCCGTAATATTTAAAACGGCTTTAAAATCACCACACGGTGCTGAAAAAACTATTTTATAAAAGCGATTCCATTCACTATCCAATGTTTTTTCATAATTTGCGACCGGGATTGTATCACGCAAAAAGTGGTTGAAAATTCGTTCTTCCCGATAATTTTGAATAACTGTTTCGATAGAAATTTCAGCCATGAAATGGTCATTCTCTTTCTGAAAAATTAATTCTGATGGCGACAATTCAATAAACAACGTCGTGTAACCGGCTTGATTCCTCGCGGATTTTCCCGACCAACTGTCCACGAAAATGGCGGGTCGGGCGCTTTTCCACGCGTTTGTTACAACCGTGGTTCGGGCAAATAGCTGACAAAAAAGCCCGATTGTCACCGCTCCAAGCACGATGAGCAAACGCGAAATGATCACGGAATGATTTGTTGAAGTCCGCTGAAAACCCGGCTGAAGCTCCCTCCCTGTTGGATAATAACGCATAATATTTCCTTCCTTGAAGCTTTTCTCAAAAA
This sequence comes from uncultured Calditrichaceae bacterium, assembly GCA_964450485.1. Classification (GTDB taxonomy): domain Bacteria; phylum Calditrichota; class Calditrichia; order RBG-13-44-9; family J075; genus JACKAQ01. Next base: position 1,700 of record CAYVDX010000346.1, on the reverse strand, counting down.
ACATCATCGAATGGTTTTTCAAAACCGACAATCAAGTTATGAAATTTGTAAACGATGAATATTAATCCATTTAAATATCATTTTCGGAATAATTCATTTAGACTTTTGACAAAAGTGCATGAAAAGGAAATTACATCCCGGCAGAATGGTGATTAAATTATTCCGCATGAATTAGCCGCCAAACCATTGCCGTAAATAAACCGCTTGGCAGCGGCTACGAAACCCCTTATGGCGACCTTCCGACAACATGGGCGGCCGGAGTCCGCCGTTGAGCATTAAACGGGTCTCGCCTGAGCAAACCACCAGCGAGTATGCGTTTTCTCAATTGGAAAACCTGCCTGATGCCCCTAACTTAACGCCGGCGGATTCTGGAATCGTCAATGCGAAGGGATGGCAGCACGCATGACTGTTGCGCAAACCGGCGGGCAGGTCGTTGGACGTGAAAGGTTTATTAGCGATCGTCCTAAACGGTTAATGCTGACCGAATAATAAACGCATTACCTTTTTAGTATAACCAAAATTATCTTTTTACTTCTATTTCCGTGGATGCACATTATGAACTTTAAGCATTTATTTACGCCTGTTCCGAGTACTGACTGGTTCATCATTTTCAGTTTATCGGCGGGTATATGTCTTTTAATCGGGCTGTCGGAAGCACTGCGTCATTGGCGGGGCTGGCCGTCTGAGTTCACCCGTAAACTTGTGCATATCCTGGTGGGTCTGATGTTGATATATTCACCGCTGCCGGTTCAAACATCCCTGCCGTTGGTGTTTATCGCTGTCTGTTTCATCCTGGTAAATCTCATCGTTCTGAAAAAAGGATGGTTAAAGGGTTTTCACGTGGGGCGCAACAGCTATGGCACGATCTTTTATCCGCTGTCATACTTGATTCTGTTGCTTTTATGCTGGGCGAACCAGAAAATTCTCATTAGCGCAGCCATCGCGCCAATGGTTCTGGGCGATGCAGCCGCGGCGATTGCCGGCAAATCAGCGACGTCTCCAAAAAGGTATGTATTGATTGAAGATCACAAATCCTTGCAAGGATCACTCGCAATGTTTTTGGTAAGCGGGTTGAGCATTTTTTTAATCCTCTGTTTTTATCCTGCCGCGGGTTTCTCAACAAAAACCGCGCTTTGGTTTGCCGTAATTACCGCGCTAATCGCCGCCGCGGCCGAAGCCTTGAGCAGCAAGGGCAGCGACAACCTCACCGTGCCATTGGCCACCGCGCTGACGCTTTACTTTTTGCTCACTCACACCCACGATGAAAACCTGCGTTTCACTGCGGGCGTTTTACTGGGACTGCTGACAGCGGCGCTATCGCTGCGTCTCAAATTTCTCTCCCCCAGTGGCGCTGTTGCCACGTTTTTGCTGGCCGGCGTCATTTTCGGTTTTGGCGGCTGGCAATGGACCGTGCCGATCCTGACGTTTTTTATCCTGTCCAGCCTGCTTTCCAAATCCGGCAAAACCATCAAAAAACGCTATGATCTCATCTTTGAAAAAGGCAGCCAACGCGATTGGGCGCAGGTGCTGGCCAACGGCGGTATCGCCGGAATGCTAATGATTCTGTACATGTTTTTCGAAAACCCGCTGCTCTACTGGCTTTACCTTGCCTCGCTTGCTTCCGCAACAGCCGATTCCTGGGGCACGGAAATCGGGACGCTGTTTCAGCAGCCCCCGCGATTGGTGACGAATTTCCGTAA
>CAYVDX010000345.1:0-4925 GCA_964450485.1 uncultured Calditrichaceae bacterium | reverse complement strand
TTAACTGATGTTACGCGCAGTTGAAGCTGTTTTACGCGAGGCAGAGCCTCGCAGCGAACACTGCGGTGCTGAGCACCGCAGCGAGTGGTTGTTTATATAAACCGTAAAACACGGAACTTACGTGACCATTTTTTATCGTCATTTTAAAAGCCTCGTTCCACCGCTCTGCGGTGGAATGTTTTCTGCGAGGCTCTGCCTCGCGTAACATGAGTTGTTAATTTGAAAACGATAACACTAAACAGCAATTAAACTTTATTTAATCATGGAGGTTGATGATGAAAAAGATGTTACGAACCAGTTCGGTATTATCCTTATTATTCGTTCAATTTTTTATTTCCGGAGTAGCGGCTGAAGCGGCGGGAAAAATTTTAGTGCGAGTGCGCGGCATTGACGTCATTCCGGTAGAAAGCAGTGAAATTACGGTGATCAACGGAGAAGCCAATGCCGATAACGCCATTGTTCCGGAGCTGGATTTCAGCTATTTTTTCACCGATAATATCGGTATGGAATTAATTCTGGCGACCACAAAACACAACGTTGTTGCGGAAAAAACCGATCTCGGTGTGGTTCCATTGGGCTCTATTTGGGTGTTGCCGCCCACTTTGACGTTGCAGTATCATTTTCTCCCCCGGGGCCAGGTTTGCCCGTATGTTGGCGTCGGGCTTAATTTTACCATATTTTACAACGAAACATTACCGGCGGCGACCGTCACGGACATCTCTTATGGCGGCAGCTTTGGCCCGGCTTTTCAGGGCGGCGTTGATGTCGCATTAAATGACAAATGGGATCTAAACCTGGATTTGAAAAAAGTGTTGATCAATACGAATGTTGAGATTAACGACAACGCCATCCATGCGGATGTTGATTTACATCCCTGGATCTTAGGCGCCGGCTTCCGCTATCATTTCTAAGATAAAACACTTACGGTAAATATTTATATCGGGGCTTTTCGGGGCCCCGTTTTGTTTGTACTCAAGGTTGCGATGTTTATTCCGTTGCTGTCAAAGTTGTTTCATAAAGCATTTTTCTTTTTAACCGTTTGTGGTTAAACTATACCGCTATTTTTAACCGGAACGGTGGGGATTAATGATCAAAATTCTTATCGCCGACGATCACGTGCTGATCCGCGAAGGTTTTAAACGACTTATTGACAGTGAAATCGGCATGTCGGTCATTGGTGAAGCAACAAACGGATTTGAAGCGCTTGATTTTGTGCGCAATAATGATTGCGATATTGCCGTGTTGGATATCAGCATGCCGGGCAAAAACGGTTTGGAGCTAATAAAAGAACTAAAAAAATTTAAACCCGGATTAAAAACACTGATATTAACCATGCACCCCGAAGATCGGTTTGCGATTCGCGCGCTAAAGGCCGGCGCTTCCGGTTATTTGACCAAATTAAGCGCGCCAAAAGCGCTCATCAGCGCAATACACAAAATCGCCGGCGGCGGGCGATATGTCAGCGAATCGTTGGTCGAAAAGTTAGTGCAAAATATCGACCAAAGCAGCAGGGATGCGGAACACGAAGCTCTCTCGGACCGCGAATTTGAGGTTTTTTGTTTGATTGCCGCCGGAAAATCCATTGCCGAAATCGCCGGCGAACTAAACCTGAGTCAGAGCACGGTCAACACCTACCGCACCCGCATTATGGACAAAATGAATCTGCGCACCAATGCTGAAATTATTCATTATGCCTTGCGAAACAATATTTTAGACTAAGTCAACCCCGACTTTCTCTTCACAAATCCCCCCATGTCAACAATATCAATCGATAAAAATTTGTCGTGAAAATTGCGACATGAAAATCGCATTTGAACTGATTGAGTTCTGCTGGATTTTTTTCAATATTTGCGGCATTCACACTACATTTTTCGCAGGGATTCGAAATGAAGTTGTTGATTGTTGATGATTCGGAGAATATCCAAACGGCCTGGCGAAAATTTTGCCTTTTGATTGACCGGTGCAAAATTGTCAGCGAATCGAGCAATCTTGACAGGGCAGTGGAAGCCGTGGACAAAATCAAACCGGATGTAATTATCTCAAATTTTCGTTTGGAAGACGGCACAGCGTTAGATTTGCTCCAACGATTGGGGAAAAGCAAACCGTTGGTAATCATTCTCTCATATTATCATAAATCCATGATCAAGGATGCTTGTTTGGAAGCCGGGGCAGACTACTTTTTACAAAAAACCAACGACTTCGACCGGCTGCGGGAGATATTGGAAACGCATTCAAAACAGATTGCCGCATCAGAATAAACCATCCGCTACAATTTTTCGGAATCCCGTCCTTCGTCAAGCGCATACTCCCGGATTTTTCGCCAAAGCGTGGTGCGCCCGATGGCTAAAATGTTACAAACCTTCTCATAATTCCACTCGCAGGCATTTAGCGTTTCCAAGATATATCGTTTTTCCAGCGCTTTCAATGTTAATCGCTGGCCCGAAAATTTACCATTTTCCACGGTTGTGGTCGGGGGATTTTGGAGATTTTTGGGGAGATCCTGCCCGGAAATATTTGAACCAATGGCCAGCGCAATGGCGTGTTCAATGGCATTTTCCAGTTCACGCACATTGCCCGGCCAGTGATAAGCTTTCAATATTTCCAGCGCTTCCGGGGTAATGCCCGTCACGTCCTTGCGGAGTTTTTTGCTAAATTTTTTAACAAAATGTTTCGCCAATAACGGAATATCGGGAACGCGTTCCCGCAACGGCGGAGTGGTGAGTTGGATTACCTTTAGCCGGTAATACAAATCGCTGCGAAATGTTTGAGCGCCCACCATTTCGGCAAGATTTTTATTCGTGGCGGCTAATACCCGCACATCGATTTGGATCGTTTCATTGCTCCCGACCCTTTTGATTTCACCCTCCTGCAACGCCCGGAGCAATTTTACCTGGAGATGTTGCGGCAGTTCTCCGATTTCATCCAAAAAAAGCGTGCCGGTGTTCGCTGCTTCAAAAAGCCCCTGTTTTTGCGCGATAGCCCCGGTAAATGCCCCGCGAACATGCCCGAACAGCTCGCTTTCCAGCAAATGTTCCGGGATGGCGCCGCAATTGATCACCATAAACGGCTTTTCCGCGCGACTGCTCAATTTGTGAATGGCTTTTGCAACAAGCTCCTTGCCGGTCCCGCTTTCCCCGTCAATCAGCACGGTGATGTCGGTTTGGGAAATTCGGGAAATCATCTCAAAAATGCGCTGCATCCGCGGCGTTGTGCCGATAATGCCGGCAAATTGATAGCGATCTTCGCTGTTATACCATTGATAAAACGCATCGATTTCCCGCTCAACCCATTTTTCAACTTCGCCGGCGGCGTCCTCCCGCTGCGCTTCGTTGTAGCGGATGACTTTTTCAATATCCGTGCCGGAATAAATGTACAAATCGGCAATCCGATTGAGCTTGCGAATGTTTAAAATGTTTCCGCCAAAATCAAAGACCAACAACGCGCCGGAGCGCTGACGCATGCGTTTTTTTAATAGCGCATCGCTGAGTTTATGGGTTTCGGACGGGAAAACGAGTAACAGGTCCGCATCGTGGGGCAGTTCCGCCAATCCGCTTGCCATGCGAATCGCGCCTTCGTATTTTAACACCGCATCCCGGTCAATTTCCGCTTTATTACCCATGAAAGTCATTCGCCGGTGGCCAAACTGATACATCTCTTCCACCAAATGCGACAGCGACGGGCTGTGTCCGATCACAGCGAGGTGAAACTTTTTTTGCTTTCCCAATATTTTTTTGCTCAACTCATCGATCACCGCTGCGGGCGCAACCGCGAATTGGAAAAAACGGGTTTCCTGCCGCACTTTTTCGTGCAGCCAGATGCCGCGCTGAAACAGGTGGTTTAATACCGGTCCGCTCAATTCAAGTTCCGATATTCGGTTGAATTCGCTGTAGAGCAACTCCATCAATTTTACCCCGCCGTGGGAACCGGCGGCGCCCACGGAAATGTGCAAAAACCGTGTGACGGCATCCCGCCCGATCAGCAAGCGGCAATCAACCGGCGATGCCTCGGGCAAAAGCTGATGGCTTTGCAAAATATCGCGGACGCTGGATTCATCCGGCAATTTTTCGGGAATCACAAATAATTCACCGTAGCCGCGATGGCATAAAAATAGCAGTTCCCGCGCCCTGAGTTCGCGAAAAAGCGCTTGATATGTGTCGCGCGACGCTTTTCGTTTGCTGAATGCGTCGGCATTTCGCGAAAATTTATATTGATAAACGGCTATCGGCATAAAAAATCAAGAATAAGTGATAAATATATTTAAGCTATAAACTTAGCTACAATTTAGAACAGCTACTCACCGCAGAGAACGCCGAGGCCGCAGAGGAAAAATAATCGAAAAAAATTTTACGTTAACATCTAAAAGGTGACCAATGAATTTTGAAAACTTTCACATACTATTTTCAAGGATATTGATCAAATCCCTGCGTTCCCCGCGACTCCCGCGGTAAGCTAAATAGTAAAATTTCAAAACTGCGCAAAATGATGCACCTTGGTAAAAAGCATTGAAATAATCACATAAGAAAAGAGCAGCCAGGAAAACCCGATCAGCGAAATGGTAGCGGCGCGCTGGCCGCTAAATTCGCTAACGCGTCGCCCAATGGCGTGGATGCCGTAAATTAGCCAGGTCAAAAAGGCTGCTGTAAATTTGGGATCGGAAAGCAAGTAGCCTTGCCAAACCTGCGAGGCAAAATAAACGCCCAATCCCAGGCCGATGGTGGCAAAAATCATCCCGATGTCAATCGCGGCATTGCTGATTCGCTCAAAAAAGGGCAGGGAGGGCAAGCGGCTGTAAAACATGCCCAAATCGTGTTTTTGGATTTCCCGCGTCAACAATTTGTGCAGCAAACTGGCAATAAATGACAGGGCAAATGCACCGTAAGCCAGTAGCAGCGAAAGCACATGGGCGCCGAATTTTACATCTTTGA
>CAYVDX010000344.1:0-4938 GCA_964450485.1 uncultured Calditrichaceae bacterium | reverse complement strand
TGTTTCGACCAAAAATTTTTTTATAAAAATCTGTTTGTCAAATTTTCAGCTTTCTCCCGCTTTCCGCGGATTTTGTAAAGACGATGCGCGCAATGATTACGCCCGCGAATGTGCTCAGAATTACCGCCAGAACGCCGCTCAAAAATACGTTTGTCGTGATGAAATCGGCTTTGTAAAAAAGCCACCAAATCAATACGGCGATCTCTCCACGCGGGAAGGAACCGACTGCAATAATTTTCGGATAGCCTTCCTGTGTGAACCAAACCAGGGCCGCAAGCAACGACAAAACAATAAAAATCGCCAGCATCCAGGCGGCGGAAAGCCAGGTTTCCGTTAAAAATATGCCGGGACGAAAAAACAAACGCCCGATTTCAACAAACGGAATAATGTATAAAAATGAAGCGCCCGAAAAAAAACGGCGGCGAAATTCCAAATCTTCGCTTTGCATCAGCACGCGAAATAAAAACCCCGCGCCCATCCCCAGAATCAGCACGGGAAAATGTATCCGCGAACCGGCGTAAATAAACAACAGAATGAACCCGAGACGCAACAAAATACTGAAATCGCCCAGCCAATTTTGCAGGTACTTTATCATGCCGCGAATTTGGCGATGCATCGGCATTACCGCTGTAAAAATCATCAAAACAATCCAATACCCGGCGTCCGCTTTTAGCTGCGCTTCAAAATCGTGCTGATAATTTTTCGCCAGCACGATCCAGCCGTACCCGGCTATAGCAAGAATATCAAGCAATACCGAGACTTGTATCAATCGCGAAAAAGGAGATTTCAGCGGCAATTTTAGTGGAAAAACAACCGAAATCAAACTGCCGATGTTGATACTCAGGAAGGCAATCGTCCATAAAAACGAGGGGACGATGTGCAGATCAAAAATCAAAAAATAGCCGCCGGAAAACAGCACAACGACGCTGATGATTACCACGATGCTGACATGCAAAAGGAAAATGCGATCCTGGTGTAACTGTAAAAAACGCGGATTAAAATTAACCCCGATTTGCATCAAATAAATGATTAAACCGGCGAATATCAAAAATTCCAGCAACACATCAAAGGGTTGCGCGGGCGGCGGTGCCGCCGCGGGTAAAGTAAACGAAAGCAAATCCTTTTTTTCCGAGCCGATGATTGTTTGCAGAGAATCCCTAAACGCCTGCCGAGAGGCAAAGCGGCGATTTTCCCATTGGCTCACCCGTGCGTTTGCGATTGAATCGCCCAACTGCTTTTGCAGATAACTCACCGTTTCGGTCGTGACTTTGAAAGACTGCCGGGATTCATCCGGCGATGAAAATTCAGCCGTAGCCCCGGAAAGCCAGATCGCGGCGGCAATTAGAACGCCGGTGATGACGTGGCTGAGAAAATCAGCAATCCTGAACCGGCGTAAAATTGGTTGTACCAAACTATTGATGATAAAAATAGCCGCCAGGTACAGGAAAAATTGGCTTATTGCAAGACTCATTTATCGAAGCTGCATTATAGTGTGATTTGGACAGTCAGCATTACCGGTTTATCGCCGCGGCCCGGCGGGGAAAGACCAATGTCCATTGCTTTATTAAACCCGAATAAATACGCATCCACATAAGCGTCCACCAGGGTCAGGAGGTAGGAAATGCCAAAATACCAGTAAAAATCATTCCGCCGATTGAAAAAATTGCGATCCCCGGTTTTTTCCCATTGATTCTGATTGTGGAGGATTTGCGAGAATAACACGCCGTCCAGCGAGGCGGCGAACAGGCCTTTGATATATTTTTTGTTGTAAACCTGTCCCCAACCGGGCAAAACAGCGGAACGCAACACCGCTCCCCACGGTGATTTTACCGGTTTATCCGATAGCAGGCGCGCGGTGTCAATCGCCGCCGGATTTGCGCTGAAAACATTTTCCCTGGCAATTGCGCCCACGTTTACAACCAGGATCACGCAGAAAAATACCAAAACAATGTGGCTCGATTTTTTTTTCATAAACACTTATTTTTTTAGATGATGAATGACCTTCAACGCACCCGGAAACACCGAGATTTCGATTCGTTTTAAATCCGTTCCCAGCATTTCGCCATCGAGGTGAACGGGCAGCGACTCAGCGGATTCGACGATCAGACGGGTCGTGCGAAAATAATTTACCTGGCGAAGATGCAAATGTCTGCCAAATATCGCAAACGGGAGATGCCTGACAATTTCCAGCCGCGACAAATCGCGTAAAATACAGACATCCATTTGCCCGTCATCGAGCGCCGCCCGCGGGGTGATGCGAAAACCGCCGCCTGAATATTGTCCAGTTCCGATGACAATCAAAAAGATTTTTCTTTTCTGCCGTTCCCCGTTTGCCCGGATGGTTACCCGGCGATTTTGGTATGAAAAAATTTTTCTCAGAACCGCGTACAAATAAAGTGGAAATCCCTTAAGCCGCTGTATTTTTTGGCTTTCGACAACGACGTCCGCGTCAAAACCGATGCCCATTCCATTGATAAAATATTCATCGTTTGCTTTCCCGGCATCGATGGAAATCACGTTTTCTTTTTGGATCACCGAGATCGCATCTTCAATCGTCAGGGGCAGGTTGAGCATTTTTACAAAATCATTTCCCGTGCCCAGGGGAATGACGCCCAGCGTGCAATTTCCGCCGATCAGCCCGTTGGCAACTTCGTGAATCGTGCCGTCGCCGCCCGCCGCAATCACGATGGATTCGCTGTTTTTCAGGCGCTCCGCAAACTTTTGGGCGTCCCCGGCGGTTGCGGTGTGGTAAAAATTGACATTCCCAAGTTGCTTCCTAAAACACTCTTTTAAAAATGCCAATTTCTTTTTCGCACGCCCCCGACCGGCCGCCGGGTTCATAATTAAATGATACTTCATCCGTTATCGCCGGCGCCGGGCACAGCGGCAACGCATTCGATTTCAACCAGCACATCCTTGGGCAATCGGCTCACTTCGACGGCGGATCTTGCCGGTGAATTCTCGCTAAAAAAACGGCCGTAAACCTCGTTCATCGCTGGAAAATCGCTCATATTTTTCAAAAAAACCGTGGTTTTCAGCACATTGCGAAAATCCGTGCCGGCGGCGTTTAAAACGGCCCCCAGGTTCTGCAAAACCAATTCAGTTTGTTCGCTGATGTCGCCATCCGTCACTTGATTGGTTGCCGGATCGATCGCGATTTGACCGGCGGTAAAAACCATCCCGTTAAAAATGACCGCCTGATTATACGGCCCCACCGGATTTGGCGCTTTTGCTGTTTTCACAATTTCTTTCATATCTATCTCCATTACTTAACTGATAATACGCTCTACATTTTACCGCGGAGACCGCAAGGAACGCAGCGGAAAAAATTCAAAATTATGTTGAAAAAAAATCCAACGAACACATTTGATTTGAATGTGTTATGACATTAAACAAAATATTGAATTTCCGCTTTTTTTCTCTGCGTTCCCTGCGATCTCTGCGGTAAAGAAATGCTTAACAAGAGTTACTCATCGATAAAGGACGTCTATTTCACCTTTGCCTTCTCGTAAAATTTCAATTTCATTCAGAGAGTTGATCCGGAAAACGGTTGATACGCCGGCGTTTTCCAATGGTCCCGCATCCAACATCATGCCGGCTGCATTTGTGTATTCATTTGAAATATCGAATTCTGAATATGCTTCATCCGCGGTTTCGTATTTACCAAACACCACCGAGGTGTTCAATATCGGAAATCCCAATTCCGCAACCATCAATTGGCAAATCGCCAAACCGGAAATTCGCACCCCAACTTCTTTTTGGCGGGTCAGCATCAGTTTGGAAAAACTGTTTTTCGCGGGCAAAATGATGGTGTAAGGTCCCGGAAAACATCGCTTGAGAATTCGATAGGCTGTATTGGAAATTTGCACGAATTCCGCCGCCTGATGAATCGAGCCGCAAAGAATGCTCATGTGCTCAAATTTCGATTTTTTCTTGATTTGATACAGCTTTTCAATGGCGCTTTTTTTATAAATACTGCAACCGATGCCGTAAACAGTATCCGTCGGATAGATGACAAGTTCTCCTCTTTCCAATGCGTCAATCGCGCTTGTGAGCGTCCGCAAATGAGGCGTATCCGGGTAAGCTGTTAGTCGTTCCATTAAATTGCCGAATCCGTTTTCATGTGAGAATATTAATCCCATCTTTAACCATTCAAGCTCAAAAAGTAAAGGTTTTCCGCCACAAATACAACTGAAAAAGCGGATGCCTTTTTAATTGTCACATTTTGTCGATTTTAACGAAAATTTTACAAGCGACGCAAACAAATGGAGGTGTAAAGTATTTACTTGGATTGGCTTAACTCATTGCTTATTATCCACAAATTTATTGATCCATTTATGCAAATTTATTGTTCATTGCTGATATGCTATCATCATTCACAACTCGCGATGCCACGGGAAAAAAATGCACCGTTGAAGTGCTTTGGGAAGATGCGCATTTACTGGTCATCAACAAACCGGCGGGCATCCCGGTTGTGCCGGACCGCTGGCAGCCCAACTTGCCGAATATTCGCGGAATTTTGCAGGCAAAATATCAGCATCATTCAGGGCAAAATGCTCAGGCAATCCGAATCGTCCACCGGTTGGACGCCGGCACCAGCGGCGTGCTGCTTCTCGCAAAAAGCGCTGTTTTTCATCAAAAACTCAGTCAATTATTTGAAAAAAACGGTATCCGAAAAACCTATTTAGCGATTGTCAACGGCTGTCCGAAAGAAAAAGAAGGTCTTATCAATCAACCGCTCAGTCAATTTTCAAAACACAAATCCCTGATGAAAATTGAGGCCAACGGCAAGCCCTCGCTGACAAAATATCGCGTCATTGAGAGGTTCCGCCGCTTTTCGCTGTTGGCGGTTCATCCCAAAACCGGGCGAACGCATCAAATACGGGTTCATCTCGCCGCCCTCAATTGTCCACTAACGGTTGATCCGCTTTACGGAAA
>CAYVDX010000343.1:0-4939 GCA_964450485.1 uncultured Calditrichaceae bacterium | reverse complement strand
AACAACAATTTCATCCGCCACGGGTTCAACAGATTCCAGGCATCTTTTGATATTCGCCGCTTCATTTTTTGTGATGATCACAGCTGATACTTTATCCATAAACGATTGACGATATTTATTGAAACGCTTGATAATACGAACCACAGCAAAACAAAAAAAGTAAAAAACCGGATATTTTTATTGTATCTTGGGCAAATGAATCTGTAATGGTAATTTTTGTCATTTTATCGGCGAATCGCAAAAAAATCAGCTTTATGCGGAAACAAAAATTACATCGAATTCTTTTGCTCCGCACCGATCGAATCGGCGATGTTGTGCTCACCACGCCGGTTGTCTCGATTCTTCGCAACTATTTTCCCGGCGTACAAATGACGTTTATGGCAAATTCATATACAAAGCCGCTCTTGGCATGTCATCGCCACATCAATCACATCATTTGTTACGACCCGAAGGGTAAACACAAAGGCTTGTTGGGTCATTTTAAACTGGCGAAAGAGATCAAAAAAGCGAATTTTGATGCGGCGATTTTCTTTTACCCGCGGCCATGGCTGGCGTTGGTTGTGCGACTGGCCAGCATTCCGCTGCGAATCGGCCATGGCTATCGCTGGTATTCTTTTTTGTTCAACCGGCGAATATTTGAACATCGAAAAAGCGGTCATAAACACGAACTGATCCACAATTTATCGCTTTTAAAACCACTAATCGGAGACGCCGCAACAGATATTCGCTTTGAGTTTGATATCCCCGAAAATGTGTTACAAAAACGAGAGAATCTCTTTAAAACAAAAGGTGTCCGTGAAAATAATTACATAATTCTTCATCCGGGAAACGGTGGTTCTGCGCCGAACTTATCACTTACGCAATACCAATTTATTGTGCGACATTTACTGAAAAAGACAAAATTGCAAATTATTCTTACCGGCGCTGGCGAGGAATCGTCATTTGTCAATGAAATTATCGAACCATTTAAGTCCTTGAATCTGTTTAACTTAGCTGGTAAATTAACGATGCAGATGTTGATGGCTGTTATCGCGGACGCCCGGATTTTTATTGCCACCAGCACCGGCCCGCTTCACATCGCAAATGCGTTTGGAATACCCATCATCGGGTTTTATTGCCCCTCAAAACCCTGCGCACCGGATCGTTGGGGGCCGTTTTTTCAGCAAGATTGGGTGTTGACGCCGGATGTAATTCCCTGTGACCATTGTGATCCAGGCAGATGTCCAAACTCCAATTGCCTTGAAAAAATACCTGCCAAATCACTAAAAGAAATTATTGACAGGCGAATCAACAATCTTCAAAGTACATCGTATAATGAATCAACGTCGAACAGCTAATCAGCGATAAGGTTTCCGGTATTTGTGTGGCGAATAAAGTGACTTCGGTAATTTTAGGGGATCCTGCATACGCAGAGCTTGCCCCGGAATGCCTGGGCAAGCTCTGTGCATGCAGGCGTCTTCTGTTCATAACGACAGAAATTTTTGCGTACGATACAAATACGTTATCAGTATTCTCTCTGTTTTATCCACAAAAAAAGCCATTCGGCCGAAACCGAATGGCTTTGTAATCAATAAGACTTCCCGAAAATCTCTCGTTAAATAAGGTTTTCTGTTTGCAAATTATTATCTTCCGCAATATTCATACGACTTTGGGATTTTGACGGATGTAAAGATAATCCTCCAAATACGTTCGGAACCTTGGGTGAAGTATCCAGCGCCTCAATCGGAATTTGCACGGATTTTGGTTCTTCAAAAATAAATGCGTACAGAATGCCCAACATAACTGACGAAGCGATCAGGATTGCAACCAGGACAAAAACTGCCCGTGAAGCCCTGATTTCGTTTTCTTTTTTAAACGATTGTATGACATGGCTAATTGACTGAATAAATCCATTCTGAGCTGCAACTCGAACAAATACAACATGCCGGTTGTCCGGCTCAAATTTTCCAAAGGGAATCTCACTCAGCTTTTTCGCGTGAAACAAAAAATCACGCGCCTGATTCACTAAGTTTGTCGGCATTGCAAAATATATGGATTTGAGATCATCTGAAAATACCGGCTGCCCCGATAATTTGGGATTGCCCTGAACAAGGCTTAAATGTTTTTTTTCTAACTTCCGGATGATTGATTGCACCATTTGTTGATTTGCCCGATACACCGTTGGGTTTTGTGCGACGGCTAACCGGGAAGTATAGCTGCCGATTCGCTGCACATAAATGCCGATATCCCGGGAGGCTGATACCGCCGCGCTATAAGTGCTATTGATTTGAAGAATAATCCGAACTCCCCAAAAGAGCGCCCCGCAAACAACCACTGATGCAGTAATCCAAAATATGGTTTTCTTCAAAAACGTTGTTAATTGGAAATTATTCCTCTCCACGATGTTTCTCCAAAATTGAATCAATAGATGTTTAATTTAGTTGATTCCGGTTTCACAACATTAGATGCCGATGCGATTGATTTTCTCTCATTTTTAGGTAAGGAAATATAAAACTCACAATATTCGCCCTGTTGAGAAAACGCATTGATTTTACCTTTTACTTTTTTAACTTTACTTTCAACCACCTTAAATTCGGATTCTATTTCACTGATTTTACTGAAATTATCATTGGAAAAAGTATCGATGATCATATCAAGCGCCGTTGCGTCATTATTCAAATTTTCGGGAAATAATTCATCGTTATCTGAAAATATTATGTTCCCTTTTACCGACTGTTCCAACATTTTTATACCACGCCCATCATCACGAACAGCAAATTCATAGCTTGAGTTTGTTTCTTTTATGGTGATTAATTGTATTAAACCGGTTGGGGATTTTCCGGAATTTTCTCTTTCTTCGGGTGATTCAATACTTTTATGAATGAGATTTTGTAACAATTCTACTAAAATGTCACGAATGGCGCGTCTTTTTTCAAAAGGCAGGGACAATGCGTCAAATTGGCTGAAATCTAATTGAACTTTTTTACCGGCTTCCTGACTGATGCGATGGACATAATTTTCAATCGATTTCATAAATCGTTTAGACTCTTCCTCACGCTTGCCGCGAAACTTTACCTTCAGCTTGGTGATCATGTGATCAATGATATGCTTTACTTCATCAAGATTAGAATGTAAATCTTCCAAATGCGCTTGTAAGCCCTGCATATCCTTATCGCTAAGCACCGGCGTTGATCGCATTAAAAGAACGTGTTTTTCAAACCGGCTGGCTTTTTCCTCAAAAACTTTTAAATCCAGAAAGGCCGCATTCTCCCGGATGGAAAGCAGCGAGCGGGATATTTTTGCGAGGTTTTCCTGCAAATTTTCCAGGAAACGATCCTGTTTTAAGGTTAAATGAATGCCGGCAATTTCAACCGCGCAATCTTCCACAAATTTTTCCAGAATTTGCGGATCAACATGAATGACGCGAAACAGCAAGTCAATTTGTTTTTGAATCTTTGTTTGCGTTTGTTTCAATTGTTTAACCGACGTGATTTGCTCGGTTACGTCGCGAACGGTTACCATTACAGATTGCACCACGTCATTATTGATAATCCGGTTAAATGAAAATTCCAGGTATTTGGTCTGCCAGCCACGATCAATGTCTTCAATATCGACTTCAATTTCCTTAACGGGATTTAATTCTTCCACATAGCGTTCAGTGACCACTGAGTTAAAAATCAGATTCAGGTAATCATCAATGACTGAAATCAAATCATCCGGTAACAAATTTTTGAATAAATCAATGACATTCTGGTTTTGTAATAATTCTTTGCCCAAAATATTCTCCAGCGCCTTTGAATATTTTGAGCGAATACGGAGATCTTTATCAACAAAAAAGACGCCTTCGTTAACATTATCCAAAAATTGAGTTAAAGTAGTGTCTGTGTCTTCATAGATTGGTTTTTTGGGGTTTTGACGGATTACGACAACGCCGCCAATTACCTTGCCACTGCGATTCTTTATCGGCCGGCCGGAAGCATTGACGTGTTTGCATTCATTCTTTTCAGGCGGGTTGATGGTCAATTCCATTTCATCGGTGATTTCACCATTTGTCGCCTTGATAAACGGCAAATCCGTATCTGAAATGGGATGATGCGATTTGGGATCGAGAATACTGTAGCGTCCCAGCGCATTTGCAGAGTTCCCTTCTTCAGCCACAACGCCTAAAAGCGATTTTGCCGCGGGATTTAAATGAGTAAAACGCCCGCTCTCATCCGTAACAACAACGCCTTCCCCCATGCTATTAAACACACTCAATAAAGCATTGTTTTTTTCTACCACTTCCCGAAACTGTTCTACATATTTTGTCACATCCTGAAAACTCCATATCGAACCGACGATCGACCGCCCGATATTGATCGGTTCTGCTGAACATTCAATAAATTTTTCCGTGGTTAATTCCAGCAAATGCGAAGAGAGTGTTTTTACATTACGAGAAAAATCAAACGCATTTTTCGGCAATTGTTCCGGCTGCGCCAAAGACGCAGTCATGCTGTTTCTTATGTTCTCAAAGGAAGGAGAAAACGCAACCGCATCAGGTATTCCCCACATTTCACTAAATTTTTTGTTAAATTTTATCCTTTTTTCCCTTTGGTTGATAATTAACAAGCCACTATTACTCGAATCCACCGCTTTTTCGATATTTACGAGCTTCTTTTCAAGCAACCTGTTTTCAGCTTCAAATTTTTTCTTAAGCGCCAATAATTGAAATCGAGCCCGCTTTGACCGCTCAATTATTTTAAATACTTTGTTGCCAATCGGGCGAAAAACAAATAAGCCCGTGAAAACTAAAACGATCATCGCAATCGCCCAAAAGCTAAAAACAAACATGTTTTCTAACCGTTTCTGTCCGGCAAGCTCTTTTTGATATGCGGATTTTACCTGCGCTAATAACTCATTTACATCCGAGGTTGCGGCGCGACGAATAACACGAATGTGTTCATTATCAGGTCGTATTTTT
>CAYVDX010000342.1:0-4957 GCA_964450485.1 uncultured Calditrichaceae bacterium | reverse complement strand
TCGATGGCCTGCGCCGCGCCAACCGCGGGCGTGTATTGCGAACCGACGTCGCCGGCCATCGGAAGCACGGTTGCGCCGCCGTGCGAGGGAAAATTGCACACCACGCCGATATCCTTGCCATTGCTGTACCCGCCGGATTTTGCCATTGGCGCGGCCAGTGCATCTTCAAAATCCAAGCCCAGGCTCAATAATAGCGGGCGGGAACGATAATAGGCGCCCACAACATCTTTCGGGTTTGTCAACAATGAACCGAGAATAATCTGGCTCATTTCATGCCCGCGGGCCGAAAATTGGTAGAGCACTTTTTTCTTTGGAACCAACTCATTTTCTTCGACATCATCCATTGCCCGCGATGCAAAAACCAAACGGGCGATATTTTGCCAATCAAAATGCGAATCTATATTCATCTTGCTCATTGCCGGACCTCAACTGTTTGGGCAAACATATCATTTGCCCTGAAATATCGCGTGTCATTTCCCACTTTCCGATTTGCCTTTTCCTGGTTAAATGCATGATCGGACAAAACAACCGGATGCGAGAGGTGGAAAAACGTACTTTGCAAAATCCAATCTAAACGGAAATCCCAAGCTTGTCAAGACATTGGGGAATTTCCCGAAACAGTTTGGGCTTGGTCATTTCCTTTGAAAAAGGTATATTCCTTGCGATCAATAAGTGTTGAATTAATTGACATTTTAACAATAAATCATTTACATAAATCTATACAAAGGAGGAGTCAAATGTCGTTTGAATTTTATAAACTCATTCATGTTGTCAGCGCGCTGGCATTGTTTATGACTTTGGGCGCATCAATTATTGCCAACAAACAAGGCGGGAAAAAAATCGCCGTTCAGCACGGCGTGGCATTGCTGCTAATGATGATTGCCGGTTTCGGCATGTTGGCAAAGCATCAAATCGGTTTTCCGGTCTGGGTGATTGTCAAGCTTGTTTTGTGGCTGACACTCGGCGGCATGGTGGTATTGATTAAACGCATGCCTGAAAAACAAACAGTTTTGTGGTATGGAACGGTGGTTGTGGGGTTGTTTGCCGTGTTTTTGGCGCTTTACAAGCCTTGATTCGACCGTCAAACCTCCAGGGTTTTGGAAACCCTGGAGGTTTGACGGTATTATTTCTCACCAAAAATTGTAATCACCAGCCGTCGCGCGCCGCCGCGATTACGATGCTCGCACAGGTAAATGCCCTGCCATGTGCCCAGGTTAAAGCGTCCGTCCGTGATGGGAATGGAGACGCTGCTACCCAAGATCGACGCTTTGATGTGCGCCGGCATATCATCCGGGCCTTCAAAAATGTGCTGATAATACGGCGCATTCTCCGGTACCATTTTGTTGAAATGCGCTTCCATGTCGCCGCGCACGTCCGGCGAGGCGTTCTCATTGATGCTCAGTGATGCGGAGGTGTGTTGAATAAAAATGTGGGCAATTCCCACTTTGAAAGCGCTGATTTCGGGGATTTTCTGCAAGATTTCCCGCGTGACGATGTGAAACCCGCGCGGCTTCGGCGACAGCGAAATCGTTTTCTGAACCCAACTCATAATTTTCCGGCAAATAATTTTTCACAAATATTTCGTTTGTCACAAAGTGACGACCTGCGTCGTGAACCGTTTCATTTTTGTGGATGGAAAACGCGCTAAAACCCTGGAAGTTTTGAAAACCTCCAGCGTTTGATATTTTTGAATTAAGGAAAAATTCCCATTTCCCGGTAAGAAATCGCCACTTTGTCAATAGCGTTAATGAACGCGGCGGTTCGCAGGGAAATCTCGGAATTGTGCTGCTTACGGATTTCGCGAATTTGGTGATAGGCGGAAATCATGGTTTCTTCCAACCCGGAATTGAACAAAATCCATTCCGCCCGGTCCGGGGGAAATTTCCTCGATTAAGGTTTCCGGAAGTTTTTTGCCGGTGAGGCCTCCACCGATTTGAGAATTTTTTTGTTGACGTCTTCTTCAAAACGCTTGCTCATCCGCCCGAAACGCACGTGGGAAAGATTTTTCAGCCATTCAAAATATGAGACGGTCACGCCGCCGGCATTCAGATACATATCGGGTATGATGCGCTTGCCGCTTTTCAGCAGCGCCTCGGCAGCATCCGCCGTTACCGGCCCGTTGGCGGCTTCGGCAATTATTTTCGCTTTGATATTCTTTGCATTTCTCATGGAAATTTGATTCTCCAGGGCCGCCGGCACTAAAATATCGCACGCTAATTCCAGCGCCTCGGCGGAATCGGGAATCTTTTTCGCGCCGGGAAAATCCTGGATTGAATTTCCCGCACGGCGGAATTGAAATACGTCCTCAACATCCAGACCTTTGGGATTGTGAATCGCGCCTTCATATTCGGCAATGCCGGTAATCAATGCCCCGGCTTCCTGTAAAAATTTGGCGGCGTGGTAGCCCACATTTCCCAATCCCTGCACGACAACGGTTTTACCTTCAATGCCCGTTTCCAGTCCAATCTCTTTCATGTCCTCGGCAATGCCGCACGCTTCGCGGATGCCGTAATAAACGCCCCGCCCGGTTGCTTCTGTCCGCCCGCGAACGCCGCCCTGTCCCACAGGTTTGCCGGTGACGCAGCCCAGGGCGTCCAATTGTCCGCCGGTAAGCGCCGCATAAGTATCGGCAATCCAGGCCATTTCCCGGGGACCGGTGGCATAATCCGGCGCCGGCACGTCAATGCCCGGACCGATGAAATTTTTCTTCACAAACTCAAATGTCAACCGGCGGGTGATGCGCTCTAATTCCCCCTCGGAATAATTGCGCACATTTATTTTGACGCCGCCTTTTGCGCCGCCGAACGGCACATCAACGATGGCGCATTTGTAGGTCATCAGCGCGGCCAGTGCCATCACTTCATCTTCGTTGACCGATTCCGCGTAGCGAATCCCGCCCTTGACCGGCGATTTATGCTGGCTGTGTTCCGCCCGCCAGGCATTGATGACTTCGATGCTCCCGTCATCGCGTTTGAGCGGAAACGTAATGTGATAGACGCTGTTGCAGATTTTGATTTGCTTGAGCAAACCCACGGGATGCTTCATATAAAGTGCGGCAATATCAAAATTTTTATTGACTTGCTCAAAAAATTTAATTTTATGGTTCATGGCAAACCCTCTGTCATTTGACGATTGCAATATTGGATAAATTGTAATGTATAGAAGTATCCAGAATCAGATGATAAAAATCAAGGTAAAATATGGTTACAACAAAAAAAGCTGCCTTTTCAGGCAGCTTTTGAAGCAATTTGTTATCAGCCAATCAATGCCTTGAAATACTCTCGCCGCATGGTGGCAATATTTCGGATGGAAATGCCCTTGGGACAAACGGCTTCGCATTCCGCGTGATTGGAACAGTTGCCAAAATCCTCCGCGTCCATTTGCGCGATCATACGGGCAGCCCGCCGTTTCTGCTCAGCCCTGCCTTGTGGAAGATAGGTGTATTGCGCGATTTTTGCGCCGACAAATAGCGCCGCGGATGCGTTCGGACAGGCCGCAACACACGCGCCGCAGCCGATGCATTGCGCCGCGTCCATTGCTTTATCCGCATCATCCTTTGGGATGGGGATGGCATTTGCATCCGGCGCATTTCCAACATTTTCGGACACGTACCCGCCGGCTTCGATGATCCGGTCAAACGCGGTTCGATCGACGGTCAGGTCTTTGAGCACCGGAAAGGATTTGGCCCGGAACGGCTCGATGGTGATGGTGTCGCCATCTTTAAAATGGCGCATGTGGAGTTGGCAGGAGGCGGTTTCCCGCTCCGGCCCGTGGGGAATGCCGTTGATTACCAGGCTGCACATCCCGCAAATGCCTTCGCGGCAATCGTTGTCGAATTCCACCGGGTCGCCGCCTTCCTTGATCAATTTTTCATTCAGAACGTCCAACATCTCCAAAAAAGACATGTGGGGCGAGACGTTTTCCAATGTATAAGGCGTCATTTCGCCCTCCGCGTGACGGGAGGCCTGGCGCCACACCAATAACTTCAAGGTCATGCGTTCATTGCTCATTTTGAATCCTCATCAATTTCAGTTGCTGCCAATCATCAAATTTTTGGAACCATTACTTATAACTGCGTTGTGACAATTTCACATTTTCAAAGGCTAATTGCTCGGTATGGCGTTCCGGTTTTTTGCCATCCCCGGTATATTCCCAGGCGGCGACGTGCGCAAAATTTTCGTCATCGCGGAGCGCCTCGCCTTCCGGTGTTTGGGAATCTTCCCGGAAGTGCCCGCCGCAGGATTCCTTGCGGGTCAGGGCGTCCAGCGCGATCAATTCACCCAACTCCAGAAAATCCGCAACGCGGGTGGCAAATTCCAGGTTTTTGTTGAGATTCTTGGGATCGCCGGGCACGTTGACATTGTTCCAAAATTCTTTCCGCAGCGCCGGAATCTGCTCCAGGGCCTCCTTCAGCCCCTGCTCGTTGCGCGACATCCCGGCTTTATCCCACAAAATGTGCCCCAATTCACGGTGAAATTCCGTGACGGTTTTTTTGCCTTTGATGGAAAGCAAACGGCTGATTTTTTCGCTGATTTCCTTCTCGGATGCGTCAAAGGCGCTGTCCTCCGTGCTTACTTTCGGCAATGTTGTGCTGCCGAGGTAATCGCCGATGGTGTAGGGAATCACAAAATAGCCGTCGGCAAGTCCCTGCATCAAGGCGCTGGCGCCCAGCCGATTTGCGCCGTGGTCGGAGAAATTTGCCTCGCCCAGCACGTACAAACCGGGAATGTTGCTCATCAAATTGTAATCGACCCACAAGCCGCCCATGGTGTAATGCACCGCCGGGTAAATCCGCATGGGACGTTTATATGGATTTTCACCGGTAATTCGCTCGTACATATCGAAAAGATTGCCGTATTTATCGCGAATGTAATCCTCGCCATTACGTTTGATCGAATCGGCAAAATCAAGGTAAACCGCCAAACCGGTTTCACCGACGCCGCGGCCTTCGTCGCAA
>CAYVDX010000341.1:0-4968 GCA_964450485.1 uncultured Calditrichaceae bacterium | reverse complement strand
CAAAGATATTCATGAGCACCGGGATTTCCGTATCGTTTTCCGTGTAGCCAAGTTGATCCAGGTGAATCACTAATTCCGCGGTATAACCTTCATCGATTTGAGTCGTATCATTCACAACCGTTCCGGCGGGTTTAAATGCCGCGCCTTCCCCGGCGCCGGCTACTTGCTCTTCATACACAATGTCGGGATCCGTTCCGCCGGCATTCCAGTAGAGTTTGAATTCCCGGTCCACGCCGTTGGCATCGGCGATTTTCATAAATAAGCCATCGCCTTCCCAACTGCCGCCCCATTTATTGACGTATTTGTCATCAGAATTCAGCGAGATATAGAGATCCATTCCATAATGCAATATTTTTACGACCGTGGTGGTCGTATCCATGTACACACCGGAAGCGCTGTGCACCAACTCTTCACCGGTGGGCGCATATTCCACGTCCCCCGGGGTGAAATTTGCCCGAAAAACCACGTGATCAAAACGGCGCATCCAATCCGTCTCGTCCAGAACACCGTCAACTGTGATGGGGTGTTCGGCCGATTGGATCTGCAGAACTGTCGGGTCCACATGCCCCTGGGCAAACAAGCTTCCGCCGACAATCGTCATAAAAACGATTGTTAACATAAACAGGGTAGAAATTAACTTCATAACAGACCTCCAATAAATTAAAGGGTTAAGTTTAGTAAATTTACAAAAAGTGAGATTCGGAATGTTCGATTTTGCATCCGCAGGATTCCCCGATAACGAGCCCGGTGGATAAATGCTCCCGAAAGGGCTTATCCGGGTCTTCTTCTCCGGAAATCATTTTGAGCAGATAGCGCACGGCTTTGGTGCCAAGCTCATTGATGGGCGCATGAACCGTCGTTAAACGGGGAAAAAGAAGTTTGCTGAGGAAGATATTGTCGAACCCGGCGATTGCCACGTCCCCGGGAATGTTAATTCTGGAAGCTTTAGCGGCTTCATATGCGCCCAGCGCCATCATGTCATTTGCGACGAAGATAGCCTCGGGTTTTTCTGCCTGGCTCATTAGTCGCATAAAACCGTAGTACCCGGATTTATGCGTAAAATCTCCACTGATGGAAAAATTTTCAATAAAAGGAATGTCATGTTTTTGTAGGGTTTCGACATACCCGGCAAATCTTTCGTCAGCGTCGCAGTTACCTTCCGGGCCCTTGATCATCCCGGTTTTGCGATAGCCGTGCCCGATAAAATGTTCCACGACCGCCATTGCGCCTTGATAGTTGTCAATCTTAAAACTGACACAGTTTTTTAATGTTTTTGGTGCGTTCAGCAAAACCAGGGGCCGCCGTCCCTGGTTGATCAACCTCAGCAATTCGTCGTCGATCACTTGCGGGGCCATCAGAATCACGCCATCAACCCGGCCGCTATTCATAAATTCCATCAGCGTTTCCACCACATTGCGCTGGCTATGGGAACTGGAAATCATCACATAGCGGTTCGCCTTGTATGCCGCTTCATCAATGGTGTGGATCAATTTCATAAAAAACTCATCCACCAGTTCCGGCAAAATCACACCGATGGTATCGGTTTTTTGGCGCGATAAGCCCCGTGCGATGGAATTGGGCTTATAATTGTATTCTTTGGCGACTTCCAAAACTTTCTGACGAGTCGTTTCCCGAACCGGTCCTTTTCCATTCAATGTGCGGGAGACCGTCGCTGTTGAAACGCCGGCTTTCGAGGCTATTTTCTTTATATCGACTTTAGGCATTTGAGGCTCCGGTGTCGCTGGTGATATCCATTTTCGAGTAAAAAGATGTAAAAAATGTAAACGCTTACATTTTTTTTATTAGTTTAACCAAACTGTCACGGGTTTGTCAAGTATAAAAAATATTTTTAGAATTATTCTTTAACACTTCCCAACATAATGCCATGCAGGTAGTATTTTTGCAATGCCAAAAATACAATTAAAACCGGGATAATGGTTACCACGGAACCGGCCATCATCAATTCCGTGTCTTGCACGTGCTCGCCCAACAAATTTGCCAGCGCGACCGGCAAGGTGTACATTTCCGCTTTGGTCATTACGATCAGCGGCCAGAGGAAATCATTCCAGGTGCCCATAAAAGTGAACAGGGCCAGCGTTACCAAAACCGGCAGGGCCAGCGGCAGAATAATTTTGCGATAGATGAGAAAATCGCCGGCGCCGTCAATCCGGGCGGCTTCGATGAGGCTGTCGGGCACGCTCTGAAGGTATTGCCGAATGAGAAAAATGCCGAAAATGCTGGCCATCCCCGGTAAAATGACGCCAAAATAGGTGTTCAGAAATCCCATTTTGTTGAGCAGCAAAAATACCGGCAACATCGTCACCTGTCCGGGAATAATCATCGATGACAGAAGCACGGCAAAAATCTGTTTTTTCGCGCGAAAGCGATATTTGGCAAAGGCAAATCCCGCCATCGAGTTGACCAAAAGCGAAACAAGCGTCACCGAGATTGCCAGGACCAGGCTATTGAGAAAATATCTCCCGATATTCATGCTTTGGAAGAGCTTCAGGTAATGTTCAAAAGTGACGGTATCGGGAATAAATTTCGGTGGGAAAACGGACGCCTCACCGCTTTTCATCAGCGAAGCGCTGAGCATCCATAAAAAAGGAACGAGCGTCGAAAATGCCACCAACAGCATGACGATGTGGAATATAAATACCCGAAATGTTTTCGGTGCGCCGGGTTTCACGGGGCTGCCTCCGCGTTTTTTTTGCGAATGAGTGTTTGAATAAACGCAAGGCTAATCAGGATAAAAAACAGAATAAATGCAATAGCGCTTGAATAGCCCATTTGCCACCAGCGAAACCCTTGCTGATACAAATACAGCACGATACTCAGGGTTGCATTGAGCGGCCCGCCCTGTGTCATTACGTACGGCTCGGCAAAAAACTGGAAATACCCAATGATGGTGATAATCATAACAAAAACCGTGGTTGGGGCGAGTTGCGGGATGGTGATGTGTCGTTGTTGCTGCCACCAATTTGCCCCGTCGATGCGCGCGGATTCATAAAGCGTTTCCGGAATGGCTTGCAGACCGGCGAGAAAAATCATCATGTTGTAGCCGAAATTTTTCCACACCGCCAGGATGATCAGCGCCGGCATTGCCCAGTTTGGATCTCCCAGCCAGTCAATGGGTGCAATGCCGGCAAATGAGAGCAGGTAATTTATCATTCCATAACGGGGATGATACATATATCGCCAAACCACCGCAACGGCAACCAATGTAGTGACTACCGGCATAAAAAATGCGAGGCGAAAAAATCGTTTAAAACGAAGCATCCGGGAATTCAAGGCGACGGCGGCGGCCAGCGAAACCAAAATTGACAGCGGGCCTCCCACAATGACAAAGTAAAAGGTGTTGAACAAGGCTTTCCAGAAAAGCGGATCGAACAGGGCGCGTTTGTAATTCTCTAAAAAGATAAATCGGGCGCGTTCGAGATTTCCCAGGGCATAAATATCAAAATCGGTAGCGCTCATCATCAGTGCAACGGCGATGGGCAGAAAGAAAAAAATCAACAGCGCTCCTAAAGCCGGGGCTAAAAAGAAGTATGGCGTGTAAGTTTTCGCGTTCATTTAAAAATCCCGCAAGGCAGCGATGAACGATTGATTGCTCATTGCCGGTTCATCAGCAATTTGTTTTTTAAGAGCCAGCGACGTTTTTCCAAAATGCGATCCACTTCATGATTGAGCTGTTCAATGGCTTCCGGCAAGGTCGCTTGTTCATACACCACGCTTTCCAAATGTTCCTGAATTTTGACGGCAATTTGCTCCCATTCTGCAATCGGCGGCGTGGGTAAAACGGTTTCGAGTTGTTCGTAAAATGCGTGTATCTCCCGGTCGTTTTTCAGCGCCGGCGCATTCCAGGCGTCGCGGACGGCCGGTAAATCGCTCATCAGGCGGAAAAAGCGTTCCTGTGTTTCGGTTTTCGACAAAAAGGTTATGAATTTCCAGGCGGCTGAAAGGTGATTTGTACTTTGAAAAATCACCAAACTTGCTCC
The DNA here is from genome assembly GCA_964450485.1 of uncultured Calditrichaceae bacterium. Lineage (GTDB taxonomy): Bacteria > Calditrichota > Calditrichia > RBG-13-44-9 > J075 > JACKAQ01. Next base: position 970 of record CAYVDX010000341.1, on the reverse strand, counting down.
GCCTGCCACGGAAGCACGGTTTTGTTTCGCGGGTATGGGCGCGGTGCTCCATTTTCCAGTCAGTTCCGGGGAGCGTTCGCGAATTTGGGCAACATTCCAGGGCCCTGTCACCATCATCGAGAAATCGGCGTTTGTAAATCCCTGGTAAATATTGGTAAACTCCGTCATGGTTTTGGGCGCCAGGCCTTCTTTGAAAAATTGAAGATAAAACTTAAGCGCCTCAACCGTTTTGGGGTCATCGAATGCGCCATAACAATCATTGCTTTTGAGGAGTCTGCCCCCATTACTCATAATTAAAATGACCGGCACTTGCCAATCGTTCAATATGAGTGAAAAAAATGCAGCATATTTTTGAGTGTCCAGCGATTTAATCTTACGGGAAACATTGAGCCATTCCTCCCAGGTTTGCGGGGGATATGGATAACCGGCTTTTTCCAGCACATCTTTGCGATAAAACAACAGCCGGGTATCCACATACCAGGGCAGGCCAAAAACTCTCCCATTAATAATATTGGTTTTCCAGATACCTTCAAAATATCTTTTCGCATTGACATGCTTCGATCGATTTATCAATGAATCCAGGGGATGCAGCGCATTTAACATCGCAAATTGTGGAATCCAGGTGTTGCCAAGCTGACAAACATCGGGCAATGCGTTTCCGGCATAGGCCGTAAGCAGTTTTTCGTATGCCGCTCCCCAAGGCACGGATTGCACGTTTATTTTAATCCGGGGATTTTCTTTTTCAAATTTCGGAATGAGTAGTTTGACATGCTCTCCTTCCCCGCCCATTGCCCAAAATGTCAGTTGAATTTCGGTGTTTTTATCCTGACGGCAAGCACATAAAATAGTAAAGACCACCAATAGCTTCCAGGCGCCGATCCGGAAAAACTGCTTTTTGAGTTTTCGGTGATTCACAGTCATAATAAAACGTAATTAAATGTAAACGTTTACACTTTTTTAAAATAGATAC
>CAYVDX010000340.1:0-4968 GCA_964450485.1 uncultured Calditrichaceae bacterium | reverse complement strand
ACCGTTGTTTTATCGAATTGTCTTGTGCGAAAAAAATTTACTCTTCACGGCTGTCACAGATTTGCGAATGGAAAATTGGAGAGAGGCTGCCACGGGCGGGTTAAAAATATATTTGAGAATGAACCTGTTGGATGGTTAGATATACCTTAAAACGGGTACAAACGTTGCTTTCTTACTGATCCCCGATACCTGATGCCGGATACCGGTTACATGTCTTCTTCCGGTATCCAGGATCAAGCATCGGGCATCCGCCATCCAGCCATTTATTATTATTCGTTCAGCGTTAAAAATTTATATCCCCCAAAAAAATCTTACTATTTCATGTAACACGAGGCAGAGCCTTGCAAAAGGCATTCCGACGGAGACCGCCGGAACGAGACTTTAAATTACAAAAACTTCTAACTAATTTTTCGGAAAAATTGTTTTTATTAAACTTCTAACCGGGCAATTCAGTACCTGACATTTTTTAAAATGATCGGTAATATGTCACTCCTACGGAGTTTCTTTGTCTTGGGGCGGCGATATGGCTATAAATATATCACCGCTACGCGGTTTATTAGAAAATTTCGATACGGAAAACCCCGTCAGGGGTGCAATATTTATAGCAAATCACCGTCAATCAGTCCGAACCAACCCCGTCAGGGGTGATATATTAAAATGTGTCCGGTACTGAATCCGGACAATAGTGATATTTTATCTGCACAAAATTAATCACTGAATCAAAAACGTCACCATATTCGTTGCCCAATCGCCCGGCTCTTTGGGTTTCAATACCCGCACATCCCGCGTGCCGCCCCAGGCAAGATTGAGCAATTTACCCAGCGGTGAATCCGAACCGCCGGCAGGTACGCTGCGAAAACCGGTTTGGGTTAGCGACCAAAAATCGGTGGGCTGAGTCGTGGCTATCAATTTTAGGGTATTTAACCCCTTCGGTCCAGTAATTTCCATTGGATAGGAATCAATGCTGGCGCCCGGCGCCATGGGGCTATCTTCCGCACCCTGGGATGGAAACCGCAAATAAACGCCGCCATCTGTGGCAATATCTAACAAATAGACATACACCGGTTTGGTCGATTCATTGGTAATGGTCAACTGAATAACATTTCCGGCGTCCAGTTCAAGTTGTCCGCCGGGCGTTTCTTTCAACGGCAGTGGGTTAACAATGCTCTGGTTCCCAAAAATATCTTCTTCAACCTTTTCCCAGCATTTCAGGGATAAATTTGTCTTCAATTTGGTGTTTTTATTTTCCAGCCGGTAAACATTCAAACGGCGCGCCTGCTTGGTCAGCACATCCAACACTTTTTCAACCGCTTTTGAATCATTTTTAGCATATTTTTTCAAAGTAACCTGATCCGGACTTTCGATCACAATCGAATCGCGATCTACCAAAACCCGCAGTTGAAAATCCTGGTTTCCGGGTACTAGTTTTACCAGGTCTTCTTTGTTTTTATAAACATTAAGTTCATCGACAATTTTTTGTTTCAGTGTCGCATGTTCGTCCAGGTTCAGAAAAACGGCTAATTGCATATCACCGTACTGGTGAGCAATTTCAAAAGCCGAGGCGTTGACGGGAATTTCTCCCTTTTTGTCGGAAATTTTTGCAGCAGCCTGGAACGGCTCTACAGCGGTAATTTCAGCTTTGGCAAGATAAGCATCCTCATTCTCGGTATTTGTTGTGCCGGATTTATAAATCGCATAAATCGAACCGACGGTAACGCCGTGCGCTTTACCGGCATTGAACAAGACCACATCATTTTTTACATTTTTAACTTCAACAAATTTTTGCACTTTCCCCAGGCTGCCAAAGATTACCGCATTTCTGCGCGGTCCCTCAATTTGGGGATGCTGGCTGGCGAAATTGGAATTGACCCGGTTGAACACTTCGTACATCATGGCGCGATAGGTGTTGTTGGGATTTTCCCGGATGACTTCATTTAATGCTTTGGTCAAAGCGCCGTTACCGTTGCGCTCGTAGGCATATTCTTTGTCTTTGCAGGCAGAGATAAGCACATAGTTTGGATTGGGCGGCAGAAACCCGGACGGACCATCATTAGGCTTGCTGGCACTCTGTGTACCCGGCTGACCTAATTCAACATCCGGCGCCAGTCGCGGAAGCGCCATTTCCAAAGATGGATCTTCCCCGCGAAATCCAGAACCGGAATTGCAGCAATCCATGATCAGGGTGACATTGTCGCACGCCGCAGCCAGGCGACCCAATAACGGCTCGAGTTCATCGTCAAGAATATCTTTCACTTTCCCGGCGGGATCGCGGCTATCATGCGTCACCATGGATTCATCCCAGCCGTCCGCTTCGTCGCCATTCAAATCGGTGATGCGCGAACCGTGTCCGCTGTAATAAAACATCACCTGCCCGTCTTTTTTGGCATTTTTGATCAAATAGTTTTCAATATTACCCAAAATGTTGCTTTTCGTGGCGTCTTCGTCCAACAAAATTTTGATGTTTTCCGGCTTAAAATCAAAAACTTCGAGGAGCATTTTCTCCATTACTTTTACGTCATTAACACAGCCTTTCAACTGGTAACGGCTCGGCAGGTTGGGATATTTGTTGATTCCCACTAACAAAGCAAAATTTCCATCGCCATTGCCCGGCGGCGACGGCGGCGAAATCCCGGTATCCTGAAGATTTTCCGAATTTGCCGCACTTGCGGGCTGTTCCGCCGTTGGCTTTTCGGATGTTTCCCCATCGGCCTGGTTTTTGGATGAACTGATTCCGCAGCACAGTAGCAGCGCAATGACGGATATATTTAAAAATTTGTTAAAATTGTCCATTTTTTCACCCATTTTCGATTAAAATAACGGTAGGGGCGATCAGCCGTTCGCCCCTGTAGGGAAGGCAAATTTGTGTTCCCTGCGAATGCAGATAATTTATTCGGATTATCGCGTCACGCGTATCACCCGCATGGTCGTCTCCCAATCCCGCGGGTTGACGGCCCTGCGAACATCGCGAGAAACATCCTGCATTGCCTGCCCCAGCAATTGACTGAGCGGGTCTTCCAACGCATTTTCATCCACGCCCTTGATTGGCGGACTGGCCAAAGCGTGAAAATCAACCGGTGCGCGGGTGGCAAACACTTTGAAAACATCCGTTGAAGCCGTTTTTCCCTCCGGCAGGTATGCTTCCAGATTTTCAATCGTGATAGCCCCCCCTTTTTTCAGCCGTTCCTTGGCGCCTTCGCGATCCGGGTAAAGCACGTCAACCTTCCCGTCATTTGACAGCACCAGAACGGAAATATACATTTTTTTATCGCCATCGTTCGTGATGCGGCAGGTGAAATGTTGTCCGTTTTTCAACATCTCGTCGGGATTGTCAATATTTGCAAACACACTGCGCGATGCGCCGTCCCCGCCTTTGGTATCGATCTCAAATTTGATATTCCCCGCCGAGGAGGGATTTTCAATGGAAAGCGTGTTGAACCATTTTGCCCAGGCGGTCATGCGGTTTTCCAGGCGGGCAAGCACATTTTCTTCCGTGAGCGGAATGGGAGGTGACATTTCGCTGCCGTCGCCGCCTTCCCAAATAATATTTCCGTCACGCTCTTCCAACAAAATGTGATAGCCGGATTCACCGGGCTGCGCCTGAATGTAGGAAAGTTTGTCCAAACGCGCTTTCAGTTGTTGAAGCGTCGGCGAGTTTGTCAGGTCTTTGTAATAAACCCGCAGTTTAATATCCGGAAAAACCTGTTCGGCAATCACAGCACGGGCGTTTTTCTCGATTTGCCTGCCGGAAATTATTTTTCCTTCCGCGGAAAAGGCTTCAACCTTGCTTAGTTTTACCCGCGCCACTGCCTTGCTCATATCATCGAATTTTTTCGTACCCGGCGCAAAGACGCCCACCGTTGAGCCGACCGTCAATCCCTGAATTTTCCCGGCATTTAGCTTCACTCGCGTCCGCCCTATCGGCTGCGCCAAAAAATACGGTTCGGCAATGCTGCCGGAATCACTAAAAACGAATTGATCTAATTGCGTGCCTTCAAATTGCGGCTCCTGGTTGGCGTAATACTTCTGCACCTTGCCGCGCACGCGATCCATAATATCCTTATAAGTCACATGACTGCCTGCTTTGCGAATTTCTTTCGTCAAAAAGTACGTGAATGCGCCCCGCTCGTTATTATTTTCATCCAAATGTTCAAAGGAACTCTGTTTTGCCAGGCAGCCGGACAGCAGCACATAATTCAGATTTGCCGGATGAATATCATTTTTCCCTTCGGAAACGCCGCGTTGGTTCAGCGCAAAATCGGGATTGGGCGGCGGCGTGCGCAAATCCGGCTTCACGTATCGCCGCAAACCGGCGCCCTTTGTGATAGTGCCGGAATGACAGCTATCAAAAATAAAGCTGATATTTTTGCATTTTTGGGAAAGCGCGCGCAGCAGGCCGTTGAGCTGATCATCGTTGATGTCAAACACATCTTCGCCGCGGCTGTCATACGGTACAATGGTTTCATCCCAGCCGTCCGCTTCATCGCCGTTTTCTTCATCGCGCATCATCGAGCCGTGCCCGCTGTAGTGAAAAACCACGATGTCATCCCGCTGCGCCTGCGCGATCAAATGCGTTTTAAATGCATCGATGATTCCCTGGTGCGTCGCGGCTTCGTTGACCAGCATTTTGATGTTCTCCGGCGCAAAACCGAATTTTCCGATCAACAACGCTTTCATATCTTCCACATCGTTGACGCACCCTTCCAGCGGCGACACTTTATTGGGAAATTTATAGCGATTGATTCCCACCAACAGCGCAAATTTTTTCGCCGAACGATTCGGTTCGGGAATATCAATCTTTTCCGGCTGAGTTTGACCGCCGGACGGCTGCGTTTTCCCCGCTTTTTCATCGCTTGTCTTGCCGCACGCCCAAAAAAATGCCAACGCAAGAACAACGCCTAACTTCAATATTGGGTGTCTCATTTTTATATCTCTTAACGTTAATAAATTTGAAAAAAATTTGCTTACGAA
>CAYVDX010000339.1:0-4972 GCA_964450485.1 uncultured Calditrichaceae bacterium | reverse complement strand
CGAGGTAAGATATAATAATTCATAATATTTACCATTCATCCAATTGTCAACAAATTGATCGTACCCCCGCGACCCCGGGTTTCCCGATTGCCCGCCCGGGTAAACGCCCCAGGCGCGCGGCGTGTCGCCTAATTGCACGATCATTCGCCAGGAAGGGCCGTGTTTTTTCTTCGTGGCGTTGACAATTGCGTAATTGCCATCCGTTGGCAAATGCTTTTTGCCCAGACCGGCAATTCTGCCGAAATGCGGGATGTCCGTTCCGCGCGCGGCGCCCCAGCGCCATTGATCGCCCGGCGGGCCGAAACGTTCTGTCAATTGTTGGCAGGATGTTTTAAACGCTGAAATTGCAATGGCTGCGCGATCTTCCTGCTCCGCGGTTTTGCGATTGTCAAAACACTGGCTGTTGACATTGTTCACCAGCAAATTCATGGTTACGCCGGGATCGGGATACAAATAAACGCCTGAATTATCCCCCGGCAAGTCATCGTCCCAAATCTGCTTGACCAGATTATCCCAGAAATATTCAAAAATAATCGGGGCAATTTCATCCCGGCGGTTTTGAAAGTCCCAGGCATTGAGTAATTGAAAAATTTGTGTTTCAGCGGTCGAAAGTTGCAGCGTATCCACTGCCGGGAGGATTGCGGGCAGCACCGTTTTTGCGCGTAAATTCAAATCATCCAATTGCAGCGCCATCATGTCTTCCGGGGTAATATTATCCATTTCGGATAATCGTTGGTGAATGCGCGCACCGCGTTCAAAAGTGGTGTATTTTCCGCTCATCACATAGGGATAACCGGGCGCAACAGGTTTTTGATTGGCGGATTCCAGAAATCCTTGTTTGGGATTGATCACCTTGGGAATTTGTTCGCGGGGAATATACCCGGCCCATTGGTAGTGCGGATCAGCGCCGTTGCTGACGTAGCGCCCCTGCCGCGGCCAGCGAATGGGAAATTTACCATTGTGATGGATGGCGATGTCTCCGGCGGCGCTGGCAAAAATCATGTTTTGGGCCGGGCAGTCAAAGTTGGAAATGGCTTCCCAAAATTCATCATAATTTTTTGCATGATTTATATCGATAAATGCTCGCAACTCGTTTGAGGGATCGTGAGCAATCCAGCGCAAAGCCGCGCCGGTGGGAATGTTTTTTCGAAATGGCGTTTCATTCGGCATGTAAACGACCGGCCCGTACCGGGTCATGGGAATGGTTTCAAAAAGGGTTTTTCCCCCGCGCACTTTGATGGCCTCCACCCGTTTTTGCACGGGAAGCCATTTGCCTTTGTACAAATATTCATCCGCGTTTTCGTCGCGGAAGGTGATTTCGTACCAATCCATCACATCGGTGCCGGCGTTGGTAAATCCCCAGGCGATGTCGCGATTGAAACCAATCGTAACCGCCGGCGTTCCGGGAAGCGCGACGCCATAAACGTTTACATCCGGGGAAATCAGTTGAATTTCGTACCAAATGGAAGGCAGGGTTAAGCCGAGATGGGGATCGTTGCATAAAATCGGTTTTCCGCTGGCCGTTTTTTTCCCGGAAACAACCCAGTTGTTGCTGCCATTACCGGCGGCGGGTTTTTCTTCGGGAAAGCGGGTGAGCGGCAAATTTTCCGGCAAATAGAGTTTTTCCGGCGCTTTGGGCTTGACGACCGGCGAAAAAGCCCAGCGGGTTTTGGAAGGGATAATTGATTTCAGATTGAAATCATCCTGAAAATAGATTGCCGCCATTGCCGAATCGCCCAGGGCAGCTCTTGTGAGCGTGCGCGCCCACTCATCATTGCGACCGGTTAAATCCCAGGCCATGTATTTCAGCAGCAGCGCGCTTTTTAAGGGCGTCCAGATTTCCGGTTTGTAGTCGAGAATTTTGTATTCGAGCGGATATTCCGATTCCGAAAGTCCATCGATCCAGGCGTTCACGCCATCAGCAAATGCCTGTCCGGCTTTTCGCGTCGGGGAATGAAGCTGCATCTCTTTCAAGGCATTTTCTGCGGCATATATCATCCCGACCCGGCGGCGAAATCGATCATGATCCACAATGCCGGGTTTATCGCCCAATATTTCCGCCAATCGCCCGGAAGCGACGAAGGTCAAAAACTCCATCTGCCAAAGACGATCTTTTGCGGTAAGATATCCCTGGGAAAAATATAGATCGTGATCATTTTGCGCGAATATGTGCGGAACGCCGCGGTCATCCCGGAGCACCACGACAGATTCCTTTAACTCTGGCAATCTTAGCGTTTCGCGTAATGGGTATTCCTGATTTCCATTTTGCCAAAAACCCGCAAAAGGATTAAAAAATCTGCCAAATGCAAAAGGCGCAACTGATTTAAACGGTCTGTTGAAGAAGAGGAATAGTACACTTGTAATTATTAAAAAAAACAATGGCTTAAGCCAGCGCATAGATATTTCTCCGTTGGTTTTTTTGCTAAATTTCGATAAAACCGGCTTCTTTGAAACTGAAATATTTTCCGCGGGCAATGATGATGTGATCCAATACCGGGATGTTTAAAAGTTGGCCGGCTTCCACCAATCGCCGGGTAATTTTTTTATCTTCCCGTGAGGGTTGAGCTTCACCGGAGGGATGATTGTGCATGAGAACGATACTCGCCGCTGTTTCCAGGATCGCGGATTTAAACACTTCCCGGGGATGCACCAGAGAGGAGTTGAGAATGCCTTCGCTGATTTTTACGTCGCGAATCAACAGATTGGCGCTGTTCAGAATTAAAATCAGAAACACTTCCTTTTGCAAATGCCCGAGCAACGGTTCATAGCGTTGAAAAATGACTTCCGGGTCTGTCACTTTCAGCTTTTGCTGAACCGGGCTGCTGGCAATTCGCCGGCCGATTTCAAATGCCGCGCTTAATGTGACTGCTTTTACGGGTCCCATTCCCTTTAAGCGAAAAAATTCCTGGTAATCCATGCCGGAAAGCGTTTGCAGATTGCCGTAACGCGCGACGATGGTTTTGGACAAATCAACGGCCGTTTGTGTCTGTGTTCCGGTTCGTATGAGAATGGCCAGGAGTTCCGATTCGCTCAGGTGCGCGGGGCCGAGCTGCATCAGTTTTTCCCGCGGACGGTCGCCCTCCGGCCAGTCGGGAATTTTTATGTGATAAAAACCGGGTTCGCTGATTTTCATAAGCAAATCGTAGAAAATTTATGCAGGCTTTCCGTTTGTGTTAATTTCCGGATGCTTTCGACCGTGTAATGCTGTCAGGTAAATTTCCACTTCATCGACCATTTTTTCAAGAGAAAAATTTTCTTTGATAAATTTTCTGGCATTTTGCCCAATTGACTCTCTTAATTCAGGGTGCATCAGCAGCTCTTGCGCGTGTTGCGTCATCAGGTAAATATCATTTGGCGGCACAACCCGGCCGGTCAAATCAGAACGTATCAGTTCTTTGACGCCCCCGACGTTAAATGCAACCACCGGGCGGGCCAACAGCATCGCTTCAATTACCACGTTGGGAAGACCTTCGGTCTCCGAGGTGAGCAAAACAAGATCACAAAGCGAAAACAATTCGGCAACTTCCTGCTGAAAACCGATCATGTAAATATTATCTAAAATACCCAATTCCAGGGCATAATCGCAAATATCTTCTTTTTGCGGTCCATCGCCAACAATCAAAAAGATCGCTGCCGGCCATTCATCGAGCAAATTTTTTGCAACTTCTAAAAACAAGGTGTGCTGCTTTTGCGGCGCCAATCGTCCAAAAATACCAATGACCGGTTGATTTGCCGGCAGGTTATATTTTTTCCTGGTTTTGGGCGCATCCACCTTGATTGAGAGGCTCGTATCGATGCCGTTGTTGATGACGCGAATAAATTCCGGCTTTATCCATTGGTACGATAAATATTGATTTTTAATTTCAGAAGAATTTGTGATGATGCCATCCGCCAGCAGGGGATAGGTGTGCCTGTAAACCGCTGTGTTGGGCAGGATCGCCAAGCCGTTTCGCGCGACGACGACCGGATGTTTGACAATCCGCCCGGCGAGGCCGGCTAATCGAACATCTTTGTTAAAATTTGCGATCACCGCTTGAACCTGTTTTTTTCGATAAAAATGCGCCAGTTTTAAAATGTTGACCGGGCTAAAATCGCTTTTTATTTTTAGCGGAAAAATTTCAAAATCGGCTTTGGAACAGCGTTGCAGAAAAACGGAATTTTCCTGCCCGCAAAAAAAGACGGCATGCCCTTTCCTTCGTAAGCCCTCCGCAAGCACCAGCATCCATTTTTCGCCGCCGCCCCAACTGTCCGGCTGGACGCTGTTCATTAATAGAATATTCATATTTTCCAATCACCCATGACATCAAAAACAAAAAAGAAACCCAAACCCAAATTACTACAGGGCGAATCTCTTTTTCAAGTGGCGTTCGCGTATTGTGACTCATAAAGCCGCTGGTAACGATGTGAACGCGCCAGGAGTTCCCCATGCGAGCCCTGGTCAATGATACGGCCCGCTTCGATGATGACAATTTTATCCGCGTTAATGATCGATGAAAGCCGGTGCGCAATGATGAGCGTGGTGCGTTCCCGCATCAAATTTGCGATGGCTTCCTGAATTAAATATTCCGATTCGGAATCCAGCGAAGACGTCGCTTCGTCAAAAATGAGAATCGGGGGATTTTTTAAGATTGCCCGGGCGATGGAAATGCGTTGCCGCTGCCCGCCGGATAGGCGCACGCCGCGTTCGCCGATCATTGTTTCAAATCCATTCGGCGTTTGCATGATAAAATCATACGCATTCGCCAATTTTGCCGCGGCGGTAATTTGTTCGGCGGTAAATTCCGTTTCGCCGTAAGCGATGTTGTTGGCAATCGTATCGTTAAAGAGGATGACTTCCTGGGTCACGATTCCCATCAGCCGGCGTAAACTTTTTTGCGTCACATTGCGAATATCCACGCCGTCGATATAAATTGCGCCTTTGCCGACCTCATAAAATCGCGGAAGCAAATTTGCGAGGGTAGATTTTCCCGCC
>CAYVDX010000338.1:0-4972 GCA_964450485.1 uncultured Calditrichaceae bacterium | reverse complement strand
GCGGCAAAACCCGCAAAATCACGCCCGCGGATCTCAACGTCTCCATCGACGCCAATCGCGTGGCAACCTTCTCGGCAACCGCGGACAGCAACGGCGTATTTACCGTCAAATTTACCGCCACTGATCCCGGCAGCCTCTCCGATTCCGATACCATCACCGTGACTGTTACCGGGCAAAACGATCCCCCGGTCGTGGCGAACGCCATCGCGGACTTTGCGTTTGACGAAGACAGCGGCCCTGTTACGGCGGTCGCGGATTTGAACACCGTTTTCAGCGACGCCGATCCCGGAACATCGCTTTCGTTTAGCGCATCTTCCGACAACGCGAATGTTACCGTCTCCCTTTCCGGCGCGGCGTTGTCGGTCAATTCCGCGACGAACTTCTTCGGCGCGGGCAATGTCATCGTCACGGCCAGCGACGGAACCGCGAGCGTCAGCGATACTTTCGCGGTCACGGTCAACCCGATCAACGATGCGCCGGTCGCTTCCGGCATCCCGAATGTCTCGTTTGTCGAAGACGGTAGCACAACGTTGGATTTAACCCCTTATGCCAGCGACGTTGACAACGATTCAACCCTGATGACCTGGAGCGCAACCGTGCTTTCGGCGCAGGGAACCGTCACCCTGAAAAGCGGCAAAACCCGCAAAATCACGCCCGCGGATCTCAACGTCTCCATCGACGCCAACCGCGTGGCGACATTCACAGCCACGGCGGATAGCAACGGCGTGTTCAGCGTCAAATTCACCGCCGCCGATCCCGGCGGCCTTTTCGATTCCGATACGACCACCGTGACTGTTACCAGCGTGCTCGATCCACCGACACTGGCCAGTCCGATAGCGGATGTTAGCATCCCGGAAGACAATGGGATAAATGTTGTGGCAGACCTGAGCCAGGTTTTCGACAATCCCGAGCCGGGCACCGTGCTGACCTATCTGTTTACCTCCAGCAACCAGAACATCCAGGCAACCAACCTGGGCAATAATTTGCAAATTACCACCAGCACGGATTTCAACGGCAGCGGCGTGATTACGGTAGCGGCAAATAACGGCAGCAGCGGATCCGCCAGCGATACGTTTAATGTGACGGTTACCCCGGTCAATGATCCGCCCGTGGTTGTAATGCCGAATGTTGCATTCACAGACACCAACACCTTCACGCTTGACCTGGATAACTTCGGCACGGACATCGACAACAGCGATGCACAATTGACCTGGGCTTCCACGGTGCTCAGCGTGCAGCCGCCCAACGGCGCGAATACAAAAACCCGCGATCATTCCACCCGAAGCGGTCCCGGCGATCTGACCATTACCATCGATCCGGTGACGCATGTGGCCAGCTTTTCCGCGACAAAGGACAGCAGCGGTATTTACACGGTAAAATTCACCGCGACCGATCCCGGCAGCCTCTCCGATTCGGATACGATTCTGGTGACCGTAACGGACGTTTTTATCAACACCGCGCCATCCGTGGTCAACCACATTCCGGACGCAAGCTTTGCCGAGGACAGCTCGCCCCGATTACTGGCGGCAAATCTGAATAATGTGTTTTTTGATCCCGACGCCGGGCAAACATTGACCTTCGGGTTATCTTCGGCGAACAGCAACCTGCAAGCCGCTTTTGTCGGCGACAGCATTCAGGTCACTTTTCCGGCGAATTACAATGGCAGCGGACAGATCATCGTCACAGCCACGGATGATAGCAGCGCGACGGTCAGCGACACGACGGATGTGACCATTATACCGGTGAATGACGCGCCGGTCGTCAGCGGCATCCCGGATGTGGTTTTTAACGAAGACAACAGCGCCACGCTTGACCTGACGCCGTTTGCCAGCGACATCGACAATGCCGCCACCGAAATGATCTGGACAGCCGATGTGCTGACCGCCAGCGGCACGCTCACCAAAAATGACGGCAGCGTGATAGAACTCACGCCCGCGGATTTGAACGTGAGCATAGACGCCAATCGCGTGGCAACCTTCTCGGCAACCGCGGACAGCAACGGCGTATTCACCGTCAAATTAACCGCGTCCGACCCCGGCAATCTCAGCGATTCCGATACCATTTTCGTGACCGTAAACAGCGTGCTGGATGCCCCGGTTGTGACGAATGCAATCCCGGATCTGACCTTCGGGGAAGACAGCGGCCCCGCGCTTGCCGTCGCCGATTTGAAGACGGTCTTCTCCAACCCGGAGCCGGGCACTTCACTGGCGTTTACTTTCGCCTCAAACAATACCGGCATCCAGGTTTCCGGCCAAAACGACTCGCTGATCATTTCGTCGAGCCAGGATTTTTCCGGCATCGGCCAGGTTGTTGTTACTGCCAGCAACGGCGTAACCGTCAGCGATACTTTCACCGTCACGGTCACGCCGGTCAACGATCCGCCGGTGCTGGCAAATATTGCCGACCTCCGGACATTGGAAGACACCCCGCTATCAATGGATTTGGACACGCTGGTCAGCGACGTGGACGACGCGCTTGCCACGCTAACCTGGACGGTCAGTTTTGTAAATGGAACGCCGCCCGATGTCCAGATTAGCTTTGACGCGGCCACAAACATTGTGACCTTTACGCCGGGCAACAACTTCACCGTTCTCAATGAGCCGGTGGCCATCGAGGTTTGCGATCCGGCAAATACCTGTGATCAGGATACGATTACTTTCAGCGTTCTGCAGGTCAACGATCCGCCGGTGATCAGCAACTTGCCGCAGTCGGTCGCATTCCGCACTGACTCATCCACAACCGTAAATATCTGGGATGCGGCATCAGATGTGGAAACAGCGGACTCTTTACTAACGTATTCTTTTATCTCATTTAACGATTCGCTGGAATTTAATTTCAACACCGGCACCGGTCTGTTGACGCTTTCCGCATCAGGCGGGTATAACGGCTTCACCCATATCCAAGTCAAAGTGAGCGATCCGGAAAATGCATCCGCGGTGGATACCATTGACGTAACGGTTTCTCCGATTGTGGGTATCGACGATTTGCAAACGGACCTGCTGCCCAAGGAATTCAACATGCAGCAGAATTACCCGAACCCGTTTAACCCGGGAACGTCGATTCAAATTCAGTTGCCGAAAAACAGCGACGAATCGCTGGGGATTTACAACCGGCTTGGGCAAAAAGTCCGCTCGCTGGTTAGCCAAAACCTGGAAGCGGGTTATCACACCTTCTATTGGGACGGCTTGAACGACGGCGGCGTTTCCCAGGCATCCGGCGTTTATATTTATCGCTTCACATCTGATGAAGGCAAGTTTGTCAAAGTGCTCAAAATGATCCTGATGAAGTAATTTTTTACAACCGGGAGGCAGATACACGCTGCCTTCCGGTTTTATTTATTCGCTGTTTTTATTGTACTTCAAATGTTACCATTCAGCGATTACTATCACGGGTGTTTACGATACGGCTTTTCCTGAAATCACAGCGTAAAAACCTTGAAGGTTTATTGACGGATATTAAACATTCCATGTTTTTACATTTTTGGCGATATTTGAAAAATACCCGGGAAACCTTCAAGGTTTGTCCTGTTTGCGTTCAAGGAAAACCGCCGGATTCCCACACTGCTGAATAATAACCTTCAAATCACTCCCCAACACGCCGTCTCCCGCGCTTTCGTTTTTACTTCACCGCCGCCACATTTTTCAATAGATCAAATAAAAAGTTGTGCGACATATCATCCGCAATAAACAACCGCAAAGTAGATTTATAACGTACTGAAAACATTGGCGGATTCGATTTCATTCGCTTGAGAATAATGTTCGCGGATTTGCAGTAAACCTGGTCAGCGGCATTAATAAATCGAATCAAGCTCATGTTTCAGTCTTGACGATCTAATAAATCGTTTGAGGAGTTGGAGAATAACGGCGTACTTATTTTTTAATTGCAACCCCTGCAATCCGCGGCGAAAGCCGCCCTTTTCGGTGGATGCAATGCGTGGATACCCTTCTCCAAGACAACAATCTTCTAACAATCGAAATTACATTTATATCGTACGATTTCTGGGACGTCATCGGTCAAAGAACGAGGTCTAAACTGCATAATATTTGATTTTTATATCAATTTTATTCGTTTCAAGCCGATACATCAAATGTAAAATACATCTTTTTCGATAACGCTTCAAACTGATCAAAAGCGAATTTACAAACGATCACCTTAACAGAAAGGATTCTACCATGCATCAACGCAAAAGAATCGCACTCTATCTCATACCGTTGCTGCTATTGCTGGCAGCGCTGCCTGTCTTTGCACAGACAGAATACACCTGGAACGGCGGCAACGGCGGCTGGGGAACCGCCTCAAACTGGACGCCGGCAGCAGTTCCCGGATCGGCCGACGGTGTTACCATTAGTGCCGGATCCGTTACCTTAGACGGCAACCGCACCGTTGACCACCTGACACTGACCGGCAGCGGCGAGCTTTATGCCAATGGCAATCTGACGGTCACCAGCCAATTTGATCACAAAAACGGAATACTCACCGGGGACACGCTTACCGCGGCAATCGATGACACGGTGTTTATTCCGGCTGGCGGCACATTGGTATTTAGCGGCACCAGCAAAAAGGATATGGAAAATATCGCGATCATCAACAACGGGACAATCTCCTGGACCGGCGGCAATCTCGATTTTGACGCCACCAACCAGGGACGTGCGATGATCATCAAAAACAATGCAACTTTCGATATTAACCTAACCGGGGAACGCAACATCGTCGGGGGCAGCGTAAATATGCTGCAAAACAGCGGGACCATCAACTTTGCGAATAGCGCGGGGAGAACCCAGGTCAGTATTGGGTTTAGAAGCACCGGCGCTGTAAATGCCTCCAGCGGCACGTTTGAAATTCGCCAGGCCAGCACCTCCACCGGCGCGACCTATGATGCTTCCGCCGGGGCAATCATCACCTTTACCCAGGCCACGCATGTCATGGATAGCGTTACCGTTCAGGGCGCGGGAACAACCGAGTTAAAAGACAC
>CAYVDX010000337.1:0-4994 GCA_964450485.1 uncultured Calditrichaceae bacterium | reverse complement strand
AAATTAAACCCCGTCGGGGTGACATATTTATAGAAAAAACGTCACTTAAACCCATTAAAACCCCGTAGAGCTTGCCCCCGGCGTTCCGGGGCAGGCTCCGGAACGCCGGGGGTGAAATAAATGAGAGAATATTTTACGTAAAACCGAATCTACACCCTCAAAAAATCTAATTTAACATTGTCGAGATAATAACTTTTTAAGAATTTTTTTCACGCCGCGACCGCATTTTTTTCAAAACGCACATAAGCGATCAACATGCTTACCTGCGCCAGTCCGCTGGCCGCCAACGCGCCGGTAATGCCAAACGGTTTGATCAAAATAAGGGTTAAACATAAATTTGCCAAAATGCCAAAAATATTGATGTGCAAAACAATGCGTTGCCGCGATTGTTTGTAGAGAACGTAAATTGTTGGTAAATAATAAAATATCGGCAGAACAAATACGCCGCCCCACAGCAGCGGCGGGATGGCGATTTCAAATTGGTAAATTTGCTTCAGCATAAAATAAATCGCAGGCAACGCGGCAGCGACGATCAGCATTCCCGTCAGCAGCAATTTTTGGGCAATTTTTTTGACCGCCGCCAACGGCAAACGATAGATATTTTTCAAAAACGGCTGTAAAATCAGGCTGGCGATAACCTGCACATAAATCAACCAGTTGATCAAAACCTGGTAGCGCGCAACCTCCGAATCGGGCAAAAACCAGGCGACGCAATAGAGATCGGTGCGCGATTGCAGCATCCCGCTAAGTCCCAGCAGAAAAAACAGCAGGGCAAGCTGAAAATAGTTGCGTTCAAATTTTCCGAGAAATCCGGCAAAGGCATCTTTCCGAAAATAAACCAGCATTCCCAGCGCTTTACAAAACATGGCGAAGCCGAACCCGGCGATCAAAATATCGACATTCAGCGAATGTTTTGCGAAAAAAAGGAAACCGGCCAAAAGCATCGCGAAAACCGTTTCCAGGGCAAATGCCGTCAAAAATTTGCGGCGATAAATCACCAACGCATCAAACGATTGATACAGCAGCGCACCGAATCCCCACAGGAGCAGCAGCGCCTGCCGCTGAAATGGCAACGGCAGCAGAAAGAGCGCAACGGCAAAGATTCCGAACAGCAACAGGCGGGTCAGCAAATTGCTTTGCCAGATTTTTGCCAGACTGCCGGGCGCCCGGCTGATTTCCCGCAGCACGTAATCCTTGTTTCCCCAAAATATTACGTGATTGGCGAGGTTTATCACGATGAGCACGGACACAAATTCGCCCCACAGCGTTGCCGAGCCCAAACGAATGACCAACAGCGAAATTGCCAAATTAAAAATCGGCGCAAACAGGGTGTTCGCGGAATTGGCCAGAATCAACCCGAAGCGTTTGCGGAATTTTCGGTGAAAAATATTCATTTGCGGGATCGCTTACGACAATCGCGGCAGCGGTTTTAATTTTTCGACCACCGTTTTTTCCAGCGGCAGGTGATAAAATCCATGATCGCAGCGCCATTTTGCCAGGCGGCGCAGCGGACGTTCGTACCAGTGATTTTTTCCGCCGGCGATGCGATTGTAAAATTTGAAGCGTTCAATCAGCCGAAATTTTTCTCCGCTGACCCAGGGGCCGGACGAGCCGATATAATCGAAGTCCGCCCATTCCGCGATGGTTTTGGGGAGCCGGTAGCCGTTTTTCACGACTTCGCGGGTGATTTGCGAGCCGGGATACGGTTTGAAATAAAAAATGGGGGTATCGAATTCGGGATGCATGGAACGAAGCCGTCTCGCCGTGTCGAGCGTTGCGGCGACGCTGGCGTCGCTTTCCCCGGGAAAACCCACGATAAACGGAAAAATCGCGGCGATTTTATGGCGCAAACATTTCTCCGCGCATTCAAAAACCTGCTCGATTTTAATATCCTTGCGCATCCAATCCATCATTTTCTGGGAACCGGATTCTACGCCGATAAGCACTCGCCGCAAACCGGATTCGGCGCACAGGGCAAACTCGGCGTCATCCATGCGGCTGCCCTGGTCCGCGCGCATGGTTCCCGCCCAGGTGATGTTAATTCCGCGCTGTAGAAATTCTTCGGCGATCGCCGCAACGCGCTTGCGATGGGTAAAAAAGGTTTCGTCCTGAAAATCCAGATCGCTGAATTGATAACGGCGATGATGCCGCTCAATTTCCCCGCCAATCCGCTCCGGCGACAGCGCGGTCCATTTGCGATTGTAAACAAAGGGATCCGCGCAAAACGCGCAGCGAAAAAAACAGCCCGCGGAAGTGATGTAATCAAACTGACGGCGATTTTTTAATTGAAAATATTTTTCAACTTCAGCAATACTGTAATTTACTTCGGGCAGGCGATTGACGTCCGTCAGCGGTCGCGGCGGGTTTTGGATGATTTCGCCGTTTTCGCGAAAGGCGATTCCCAACACATTTTGCAGCGATTCCCCTTCGGAAAGGCATTCGACGATTTCACGAAAAGCGACTTCGCCCTGCCCCTGCACGGTGACATCGACGCCGGGTTCATCCGCCAATGTTTGGGTGGGAAACAGGGATGGATGCCAGCCGCCCCACACAATGGGCAAGTCCGGCCGGCGCGCTTTGACCGCGCGGGAGACGCGCAATGCGTCGCGAATCGGGTTGCCGGTGAGCGCGGTAATGCCCAGGCAGAGCGCCCCTTCCGCCGCTGACAAAACACGCTTCAGCGGCTCTTTTTCAATGCGCCCGTCAATGATTTGCACATCGTATTTTTGGGGATCGAGATTGGAAGCAACGGCCAGCAACGCCAGCGGCATGGTGTAAAACACCGCTTTGGGGTTGTAAAGGATGATTTTTTGGCGTTTCAAAATGCGGTTAATTTTAATTGGAAAAACGTCTGCTAAAAGCGCGAATAAATGCGACATCTTCAGCTTCAATTTCTTCCGGTAGTAAATCTGTTTTACTTCCCGGTTTAGGATCAATTAAGGTTAAAAGAACCCGTGATCCATCTGCTAACCTTATGGCATTCGGCAGCTTAACCAAACCGTCTTTGACAATACCCTCTACAAAAACCATTATTCACCTTTCTCAAATGAGTTAAAGTGTTTCTCTTCGTTTATCGTGTAAATCACCCGCGCGTGGTATTTGCGCCGGATGATTTGGCTTGTTAGTACCTTCCAAGCCAATATTGTGGATGCCTGCGATGATGCGCAACGGCCAATACTTGAACAACACCTAAAACTTCACGGTAAAGCACCGAGTACGGGAACCGTTTCATTAAAACCCGCCGCACATCGGGTTTTCTTTCAATCGGATAACGTTGGGGTGATTCGCACACCTCTCCCAAAATTTTTTCGAACGCCGCCAAAAAAGATGCGCCGAGACCGGGCCTTTTTAACTCGAAATATGCAACAGATTCAAGATATTCGGCTTCCGCGGCAGGGTGGAATACATAAGTCATCGCAAAAGAGCCCGGGCTTTGCGCCGAACCTCGTCTGCCGGAATTGGTTGGACAAGACCTTCATCCAGTTCTCGCGCACGACGCTTTGCTTCACCCAGCCAATCTTCCGCAATCTCTCCATCGGAGGGCACTTCGAGGCTGAGCAATAGTTTCTGAGCTAATTCCGCTCGTTCCTCTTCAGCTAAATTGAGTGCTTCGTCTTCAATTTGTTTCAGCGTCATATAATAATAGCTCCTTTAGCAATCTCTGTGGCTCTGACTTCAATTAAATTAATGTGGGTTGGGCAGAAAAACAAATAAAATTGTGGTTCAGCCGTTATATTTATGGGGAATCACGTCTCAAATACGCTTGAGGATTTGTCCGAACCCGGTTCGGTTACTTAATTTCCCATCTTCGACAACCGGCTCGCCCCGGACAAAAGTTGCCGCCAATTTTCCGGCGGTTTTCATCCCTTCGTAAGGCGACCAATCCGCCGCGCCGTGCAGGTTTTCAGCGGCAAGCGTCGTTTCCGCATTTGGATGCCAGATAAAAAAATCAGCCTCCCCGCCCACGCGAATTTCGCCTTTGCGATCATCGTATCTGAAAATTTTTGCGGGATTGGCAGACATCAATGCGACCAGCCGTTGCAGGGAAATTCTGCCGGATGTTACGCCATGCGTGTAAAGCAGCGGGAAGGATGTCTCCACGCCGGGCAGCCCATTCGGGCAGTTTTGAAATTGCCCTTCCCAGGCGTCTTTTTGGGCGCGGGTAAAGGGACAGTGATCGGTGCCAATCGCGTCAATTGCACCATCGGCAACGCCCTGCCAGAGCGCTTCGCAATCCTCTTTTGTGCGCAATGCCGGCGTGGCAATGTAATAATGCCCATTTTCTTGCGAGAATTTTGATTCATCCAACAGGAGATACTGCGGACAGGTTTCCAGGTAAATTTTCACGCCGCGATCTTTGGCGCGCATGCCTGCTTCCAATCCCGCACGGCTGCTGACGTGCACAATGTAAAGCCGGGCGTCCAATTCGCCTGCGATTTGTGCGGCCTTTTCAATGGCCGCGGCTTCTGCTTCAGCCGGACGGCTGCGGGCGTGATAAATCGGTGCGCGATGCCCGGCGTTCAAATTTTCCGCCGTGCGCGCCTCGATAATCACATTATCCTCTGCATGCAGCATCAGCAAGCCGCCGTGCGCATCGACGGTTCGCAGCACTTCGCGGAATTGCCGCCAGTCAATCATCATCCCCGCTTCCCGGTAGGTGGAAAACACTTTAAAACTGCTGAACCCTTCCGCGATCAATTCCGGGATTTGGTGCAGCCATTTCTCCGGCTGATCAGTGATATTCACGTGAATGCCCACATCAATGCAGGATTTTCCCCGCGCCTTGGCCTTCCGCCGTTCCAACGCCGCCCGGATCGACTCTCCCGGCTGCTGCACCGTGAAATCCAGAATGGTCGTCACGCCGCCAAACGCCGCGGCTTCGCTGCCGGAGCGAAAATCATCCGCCGAAGTGGTGGTTTTGATGGGAATGCCCATGTGGGTATGCGGATCGATCACGCCGGGCAGCACCAGTTTGCCCGCCGCGTCAATCACTT
>CAYVDX010000336.1:0-5000 GCA_964450485.1 uncultured Calditrichaceae bacterium | reverse complement strand
GGTACCAATCAGTACCAATTTGTAGGGACGGGTCGCGACCCGTCCGTTGAACAGAAGAACTGCTAAAGGAGGCAAAATGAAAAGAATGAGCAAATGGTTATTTTTCAAAAAAATCGGGTTCATTGTGTTGTTGTTGGTTCCGGGCAAATCGATGGTTGCGGATTCACCCCAAAAAAACTCGAAAATGAACGTCATCTTCATCCTGAGTGATGATCATCGCTATGATTTTATGGGATTCATGGGCAAGCCCAAGTTCCTGGAAACGCCGAACATGGATCGAATGGCGAGGGAAGGCGCGCATTTCGAGAATGCTTTTGTGACGACTTCATTGTGTTCACCCAGCCGGGCGTCAATTCTGACCGGCTTGTTTTCGCATAAGCACGGCATTGTGGATAACCAGGCCCCGATGCCCGAGGGGCTGACTTTTTTCCCGCAATATCTTCAGGAAGGCGGATACGAGACCGCATTCATGGGAAAATGGCACATGGGGCACGAGGATGACAATCCCAAACCCGGTTTTGACAAATGGATCAGTTTCCTCGGGCAGGGAGAATATTATAATCCAACCTTTAATATCGATGGTAAACGAAAAAAGGTTGATGGATACATCACCGATTTGCTGACCGACTATGCGGTTGAATGGATCCGTAAAAAACGCGAAAAGCCTTTTTTTCTTTACCTGTCGCACAAAGCCACTCACGCGATGTTTAAACCGGCGAAACGCCATTTAGGGAAATATGACAATGTTAAAATTGAATATCCCGCAAACATGGCAGACGCCGAGGAAAATTATAGCGGAAAGCCGGCCTGGGTCAAAGCCCAGCGGAATAGTTGGCACGGCGTGAAATATATGTATCACGGCCAAATGGATTTTGATACATTTTACCGCCGCTATTGCGAAACGCTTCTCGGCGTGGATGAAAGTATTGGACGGATTTTAAAAACACTCGAAGATACGGGATTGTTGGAAAACACCCTGGTGCTTTACATGGGCGATAACGGCTTTAGTTTTGGAGAACATGGACTTATCGATAAACGTCAAATGTATGAAGAATCCATGCGTGTGCCGTTGCTGGCTTATGGGCCGGGCGTCATCAAACCGGGAACCAAGATCAAACAATTGGTGCAGAATATTGATATCGCGCCCACGACGCTGGCTGTGGCCGGCATCAAAAAACCGGAACAGATGGATGGTGAATCCTTCCTGCCGCTGTTAAAAGGAGAAGAAATACCCTGGCGGGATGCGGTTTTTTATGAATATTACTGGGAAAGGAATTTCCCGCAGACGCCCACGGTTCACGGCATCCGCACGAATCGCTATAAATACATGCACTTCCACGGGATCTGGGATATCGATGAGTTGTATGATCTGAAAAATGATCCTGACGAGATGCATAATTTGATCAATGACCCCGAACACCAGGAACGGGTTAAAAAAGTAAATAAACGGGATTTTGACTGGCTTGAAAATACAGGCGGCATGTATATTCCGCTGCGGCGGGATCGTGGAGTTCGCCGGGATAAACGTAAACCTGAATAATTACGGAATGGAGTGAAGCGCTATGTCTGTCATCTCAACTTTTGATTGGTTTATTGTTGCCGTGTATTTTCTGGTGGTTTTTGGCGTCGCTTTTTGGGCAACGCAGCGCGAGAAATCAGCCCGCGAGACGTCCTCGGGCTATTTTTTAGCCGGGCGGAATGTCGGCTGGTTTGTGATCGGCGCATCTCTCTTCGCTTCAAATATCGGCTCCGAGCATTTGGTCGGCCTGGCGGGAACCGGCGCGGCGAGCGGGGTTGCCGTGGGACAATTTGAAATATTGGCGGGTCTCATCCTGCTGTTGTTGGGCTGGGTATTTGTGCCGTTTTATCTGAAAAGCGGCGTCTTTACCATGCCGGAATTTTTAGAGCGCCGTTATTCCGCAGGCGCGCGCTGGTATCTCGCCATCATTTCCATCGTCGGGTATGTGCTTACCAAAATATCGGTCACCATTGCCGCCGGGGGCATTGTTTTTGAATCATTGATGGGGATAAATTTTTGGACCGGCGCGTTGGTCGTGGTCGTTGCCACCGGCATTTATACGGTCTTCGGCGGATTACGCGCCGTGCTTTACACGGATTTAATCCAGATGTTTGTGTTGGTTGGCGGCGCCATCGCGGTGACGGTCATCGGTCTGAACGCACTGGGCGGCTGGGATATTTTGTACGAAACCGCCGGCAGCAGCTTTTTTAGCCTTTGGAAACCCCTTTCCGACCCCAATTTCCCCTGGACCGGCATTTTGTTTGGCGCCCCGATTTTAGGCGTGTGGTATTGGTGTACCGATCAGTTTATCGTGCAGCGCACCCTGTCCGCGATCGACGAAGATAACGCCCGGCGCGGCGCCATCTTCGGCGGTTTTTTAAAAATGCTGCCATTATTTATTTTTGTAATCCCCGGCGTTATTGCTTACGCCCTGGCCCAATCCGGACGGCTGGAATTAACCGAGCCGGATCAGGCCCTGCCGACATTGATCGGGACATTGCTGCCGGTCGGTTTTCGCGGGCTGGTTGTCGCCGGGCTGCTGGCGGCTTTAATGAGTTCGCTTTCTTCGGTATTCAATTCCTGTTCAACCCTCATCACCTGGGATATTTATAAAAAGATTCACCCGGCTGCCACTGAAAAACGGCTGGTCTGGGTGGGGCAGCTCTCAACCGTCGTCCTGGTGGGATTAGGGCTGCTGTGGATTCCGATGATGAAATACATCTCCGGTCAGCTTTATCAATATTTGCAGAGCGTGCAAGCCTATATTTCACCGCCGATTGCCGCAGTGTTTTTGATCGGCATCTTTTGGAAACGCGTCAATGCGCAAGGGGCGATGGCTGCCCTGATCACCGGGTTTGTTTTGGGGATGGGGCGGCTTTTCGCGGAGTTAGGCAAAAGTTCGCTCAGCGGTTTGCTGTATCTTTATGCTGATATTAATTTTCTGCATTTCGCTTTGCTGTTGTTTGTCATCTGTACGGCGGTGCTGGTTATCGTCAGCCTGGTGACGCCCCCGCCGCCGGACGAAAAGGTCGCGGGCTTGACTTTCCAAACCACTGATCGCGACAGCAAATCATCTTCCGACACGGCCTGGCGGCGCAGAGATCTGCAGTTGTCGGTTGTGCTGGTGGGGATCATCGCCGCGGTGTGGATCTATTTCAGTGGATAGGTTGTCAAAAAACATAAATTGCTGTCTATATTAATGCTTATCGGAAATCTCGAAAAAGATATGATTCAAGCGATTTTAAATTTAGGATATCTCGGTCCATTCGGTATCTTGGGGCATGGCAAGGGTGGAGATGCTGAAGTGATACTCAAAAAAAATCTCAGGGGATTACAAAATCTTATCCCCCAAAACCATTTTATTGAAAAATGATTCATCACGAAATATGATCAGGGCGGTGAAAAGAAATTGCCGTGCGCCGGGCATGTTATTGCTCTTCCTGTTGGCGTTTAGCAATTGTCAAAAAGACACGCCCGGTTCGGACAACGCTGTTCACAAAGCGCAATACGCCGGGCGGGAAGCCTGCGTTGCCTGCCATCAACAACAGGATACGCTGTTTGCCCTTTCCGACCACGATCTCGCCATGACCATCGCGACCGGGGAGACGGTTTTAGGAGATTTCAATAACGCCAAATTTACCCACCAGGGAATTACTTCCAAATTTTACAGGAAAAACGGCAAATTTTATGTGTTCACCGAAGGGACCGGGGGAGAGCTTCAGGAATTCCAGGTTAAATACACCTTTGGCGTGCGCCCCTTGCAGCAATATTTGGTCGAGTTTCCCGGCGGGCGTCTCCAATGTTTGCCGCTATGCTGGGACGCCCGTCCAAAAGCAGCGGGCGGACAGCGTTGGTTTCACACTTACCCGGACGAGCGCATTGCCCCGGATGACATTCTTTACTGGACGCGGATTTCGCAAAACTGGAATTTCATGTGCGCGGAATGCCATTCCACGAATTTGAAGAAAAATTTTGACCCGGCAAAGGGGGAATATAACACTACCTGGTCGGAGATTGATGTTTCCTGCGAAGCCTGTCACGGGCCTGGCTCCCGGCACATTGAATGGGCAAAAGCAGCTGAACGCGGAGAGAAAACCGGGCGTTTCCCCGGCTTAGGGCTGGTCATTCGTCTGAAGGATCGCGACAAGGGTCTTTGGGTAATGAACAGCAAAACCGGCATTGCTGAACGAACGCCCCCCGGCGTTCAACCACACAGGTGGAGCTGTGCGCCCGCTGCCATTCCCGCCGCTCGGTAATTAGTGAAGATTATGTGCATGGCAAACCATTGCCGGATACCCACGCACTGAGCTTGTTGGATGAAAATTTGTATTTCCCCGATGGGCAAATCCGCGATGAAGTTTATGTTTACGGCTCTTTTCTACAGAGCAAGATGTATCGGAAAGGCGTTGTTTGCGGCGATTGTCACGAACCGCACAGCACCCGGATCTATGCCCGTGGAAATGCATTGTGCTATCGCTGTCATTCTTCAGGTAAATATGGTTCAAGCAGGCATCACTTTCACAAACCCGACTCAAAGGGTGCGCTTTGTGTGGAATGCCATATGCCTGCGCGCACTTACATGGTCGTCGATCCGCGGCGGGATCACCGTTTTGGCATTCCGCGACCCGATCTTTCGGAAAAACTGAATGTTCCCAATGCTTGTAACACTTGTCATAAGGATAAATCCATCCAATGGGCAGTTGGTTATTTCAATAAATGGTATGGCGCACCGAAAAACGGAAACGAAAACTTCGGAGAGATATTTTACGCTGCCCGCAAAAACGAGCCGGGTGCGCGGGATGGGCTTATTCGGCTGATCGAAGACCGCGGCCAGTCAACAATTGTACGGGCAACTGCGCTTTCACTGCTGGAAAATTATCCCAACCCGGCCGCGCTTCAAACCATTCGCTCCGGACTCGGTGATCCCGATCCCCTCATGCGTTCCGCGTCTGTCGGGGCGCTGAATTTTCTGCCGCCGGAA
>CAYVDX010000335.1:0-5007 GCA_964450485.1 uncultured Calditrichaceae bacterium | reverse complement strand
GCGAATCCGTATCAATTCGCCGTCGTCATCAAAAATGCCGATGATGTTTTCCAGCACAAATATGGTATTGCCGTTGTGATCAAGAAGCTGATCTTCGTGATGCTCCAGCCGGGTTTTTTGGTTGATCAACTCTAAAAATTTGTGAAAAGCGGTTTCTGATTGAAAAAAACGCGTCAGTGAACATTCCAATGCATCTTCGACGGTTTTAAATCCAAAAATTTCAGCAAAAGCCGGATTGCAAGACAGAATTTCGCCATCCGGGTTGGCAATAAAATTGCCGGCAAGGTCTTGCTCAAAAAACAGGCGGTAGCGCTCTTCGCTTTCCATCAACGCTTCACGGGTTTTCTGCTTTTCGGTGACATTGCGCGCAATACCGCGAACCGCAACCGGTTTGCCGTTTTCGAGCACGAGGTTATTTCGATAATCAAAAATCTTTAATTGGCCGCTCTTGGTGCGAAGTTGCATTAAACCGCTAAATTCGCCGATGCGTTGAACCCCCTCCAGGTATGTGCCTAACAGCGGGTTTTGCTCGGGAGGGACAAACTCCAGCATTGATTTACCGATGACTTCCGCCACGCTAAAGCCCAGCTCTTTTGTCACCGTTTCATTAATCTCTTCGATGACGCCATCCAGGGTGTGTACAAAAACAATGTCTGAGATATTGTTAAAAAGATCTGAGTATTTTTGTTCGCTTTTTTGGATATGCGCCAACTGGCGTTTTTTTTCCTCGACGTGCTTTCGCCAATTCGATACCATGTAAATGATGATTATTCCGGTAAGCAGAGCAAATATTAACGAAAAAATAGCCACTGTCAGAATCGCCGGTACTGACATCCTCTTTCTCCCTTGAAATATGATTTGATACTATCGGGCATTCGGATCAACCCGGTTTTTTGAACAAACAGATTGATCTGACACAAAAGGTGGAGATTGCGCCAATTGATTGGGCGATAATTAATGTGGGTACTTCACCTCTCTAACCACGCAAAATATAACTCGATCTTTTTTAAGCATTTGTGAAAACTCTCAAGAATTCTCAAATCAAAAATTTTGGAACCGTTTGTTTGTACGCGCTATATCAACCCGCTAAATTTAATAAACAATTCGTCTGATATTTAAATAAAATTGAATCGTTTACCGGTTAGGCCGCGATACATCGTTGCAGTGATGTTTTGAAAAAAAAAGGACGGGTCATGCCCGTCCCTTTGAGAATCATGCCGGACGATCGCATGGCTCAAATGTCGAATTTGATGCCCTGGGCCAGCGGCATTTTCGCGCCGAAATTGACCGTGTTGGTTTGACGGCGCATGTACGCTTTCCAGGCGTCCGAACCGGATTCGCGGCCGCCGCCGGTCTCTTTTTCGCCGCCAAATGCCCCGCCGATTTCCGCCCCGGAGGTGCCGAAATTCACATTGGCTATGCCGCAATCCGAACCGCGGTGGGACAAAAACTCCTCGGATTCGCGCAGATTATTGGTGAAAATTGCCGAGGAAAGTCCCTGCGCAACGCTATTTTGCAGCTCGATGGCATTGCGCACATCGCCGCTGTATTTAATCAGATATAAAATCGGCGCAAACGTTTCTTCCTGAACAATCGGGTAGTGATTTTCCGCAGCGACCAACGCCGGAACCACGTAATAACCGGATTCAAATCCCGGCCCGGAGAGGACTTCGCCGCCGTAAATGACCTCGCCGCCCTGCTCCCGCACCATTTTCAGCGCTTCGGTAAACATGGCAACGGCATATTTGTCGATCAGCGGACCGACGTGATTGCTTTCATCCAGCGGATTGCCGATTCGCAGGCTTTTGTATGCTTTCACCAATGAATCCTTGACCTGGTCAAAGACGGATTCGTGAATAATCAGCCGGCGGGTGGATGTGCAGCGTTGCCCGCAGGTGCCTACCGCGCCAAAAACCACGGCGGGAATGGCCAGTTTCAAATCCGCGTCCGGGGAAATGATGATGGCGTTGTTTCCGCCCAATTCCAGAATATATTTGCCAAAACGATGGGCAACCGTATCGGCGACATGCCGCCCGACCTGGGTGGAGCCGGTAAAGGAAATCAGCGGCACGCGCGCATCATTGAGCAGCGGGTTTCCGGCAACATCGCGGCTGCCGATGATCAGGCTGAACACGCCTTCCGGCAAGTTGTTTTCCTTCAGCACATCGCGGATGATGTGCTGGCAGGCAATCGCAGAGAGCGGCACTTTGTGCGACGGTTTCCAAACATGCACGTTGCCGCACACCGCGGAAATCATGGCATTCCACGCCCACACCGCCACCGGAAAATTAAACGAAGTGATGATCCCCACGATGCCCAGAGGATGATATTGATCATACATGCGGTGATCCGGCCGCTCGGAGTGCATCGAAAAACCGTAAAGCTGCCGCGATTGACCGACGGCGAAATCGCAGATGTCGATCATTTCCTGCACTTCGCCCAATCCTTCCTGCAGCGACTTCCCCATTTCATAAGAGACCAGCGTTCCCAAATCATGCTTGTATTCGCGCAGTTTCAGACCGATCTGCCGAACCACTTCGCCGCGTTGCGGGGCCGGCACATCCCGCCAGATTTTAAACGCGGCTTGGCCCTGTTTCAGCACGGCGTCATAGTCCGCTTTTGACGCTTTATAAACCTTGCCGATCGGTTCATTGGTCGCCGGTGAAATCACCTGCACTTCGCCCTGGTCGCTGGTTTCGAACCATTTCAACCCGGTTGAAGTGCCGAAGTTTTTTTCTTTAATCCCTAAATTTTTTAGAAATTCCATGAAGGTGCTCCTCTGTTTTTGCGGTGTTTAAAAACCTCCAAAGCTTTCATAAACCCTGGAGGTTTTCAGGTCGTTTGTTTATGGAAACCCTGGAGGTTTTCAGGTAATTTGAATATCTTTTATCGCGTTTTCAAAAACCTCCAGGTTTTTTTTTCGGGGTAATTTAAGCGTCTTCTTTCACAACATCAATCTGTTCTTTATTCAGTTCGCGCGTTGCATATTCCAGGTACAACCCGCTGTCGATAAACAATTTATAGATGTTTGAATCGATGTGATTGGCGTCGCTCATTTTTTCCAAAATGCTGATGGCGGTGGAGAGTTTCATCGGTTTTTTGTAGGGGCGATCTTTGGCGGTGAGCGCCTCAAAAATATCCGCGACCGCCATAATGCGGGTTTGCAGCGACAATTGTTCCGCCGTCAACCCGAAGGGATAGCCGGAGCCGTCCAGCTTTTCGTGATGTCCCCCGGCGTATTCCGGCACTTTGGACAGCTTTTTGGGAAAGGGCAGTTTCTCCAAAATTTTGATACTCACCAGGGCATGATTTTCAATAATTTTCCGCTCCGCCGCGGTGAGCGTGCCCCGGCGGATCGACAGGTTTTCCAGTTCGTCTTCGGTTAAATACGGCTGCGTCTCCCCATTCACTGAAAACGTTTTTTGGGCAATTTGTTTCAGCTTTTCCAGTTTTTCATCGCTGACAAACTCCGACGCCGTGTTGCACGTATTGATAAAATTTATATCCGCGTCCAAGTCGGCAAGCTCGGTTTGCAGTTGGTCCTTCAGCGCATCAAGCGCAGCCGGCGTTGCTTTTCCCGATTCCAGCAATTGCAAACGGGCGCGGAGGTTTTCTTTCTCTTTCAACTCGCGTATCAACGTAAAACGAGTGCGCACCAATTCAATCCGGTCAAAAATGGTTTGCAGTTTTTGCGCTTTATCGACGACGTATTCCGGCGTGGTAATTTTGCCCACATCGTGCAGCCACGCAGCGATCCGCAGTTCTTCCAGCTCGTCATCGGAAAAAATGCGATCCCGGTAAACGCCTGATTCTGTTTCATTTATCTTGTGGGCAATCATCATGGTCAGTTCCGTGACGCGGCGAATATGTCCCGCCGTGTACGGCGATTTTTCGTCGATTGCCGTGGCAATGCTGCGGATAAACGCATCCAACAATTCCTGCAGCTCTTTGATCAGCCGGGCATTTTCCAACGCAACCGCGGCCTGCGAGGCCAGCGAAATGATGGTGTTTTCAAATTCCTTGGGAAAGGGAATGACCTCGCCGGTGACCGGATCGCCGGCATTCAGCAATTGCAAAATGCCGATAATTTCGTTGCGATGATTCCGCATGGGAATCACCAGCATGGATTTGGAGCGATAGCCGGTTTGCTGATCGTATTTTTTCGGGCCGGTAAAATCAAAACCAATCGCCTCGTAAACATCGGGAATATTGATGATTTCGCCGGTTAACGCCGCCTGTGAAGAAACGTTGGTGAGATTCGGCGCACCGTCGATTTCCAGAGGCACCGGCGGCAATTCGACCGGCTCGCTGCTGGCGCCGCCCTTGTGAATGTTCAGAGTGCGGTTTTTCAATATTTCAAATCGCAGACAGTGGGCTTCTTCATCAACAACGTAAAGCGTGCCGGCGTCGGCTTTTGTGAAAATCATGGCTTCATCGACAATCATTTCCAGCAGTTTGTTGATGTCTTTTTCCGCCGACAGGGCAATTCCGATTTGGGAAAGGCGCTGCAAATGCGCGGTCTGCCCTTCCACAAAAAGGCGCACTTCCTTTACAAATCTATCCAGCAAATGATGGATTCGTTGACTGCCGATAACGTTTTTATAATCATCCATGTTTACCGCTCATTCTTGGTTATTTTATCATTCGCGATTCGGGAAACGCAGCATTGACGCTGTTTATCTATTGGAATTAAACACTTTAATTTCGCCCTTCGCCCTTCGCTTACGCGCCACGCCTCACGCTCTACGAGTTATCGCCCATCATCCTTAATATCCTCGATGAGTATTTGTTTACGACGAACCGTTTCGCTTTTTTTTGACTTCCCGGTAATCGATGTCCTCAACATTGCGGGGATCGTACGGCGGCGGCGCACTGTTTTCAGACGATTTTCCCTTGACTTTCGGACGGTTTTTCGATGTTGGCGCGGTAAAATTTCTGAACCATTTAACGAGATAATAAATGAGTAAAAAAAACAGAAATGTGCGAATTAAAGAGAGCATGATATTC
>CAYVDX010000334.1:0-5021 GCA_964450485.1 uncultured Calditrichaceae bacterium | reverse complement strand
CTTTTATTTTTACCGGCGGTCAAAACGAAGGCGCGGTGGGCATCGGCTTTGCGATTCCGATTGATCGCATCAATGACATCATCACGGAAATTCGCGAAAAAGGCGGGATTAACCGGAATTTTTGGCTGGGGCTTGACCAGGTGGCCAGTTTGAATCACTCTATTGTGCAGGCGTTGAATTTAAAGGTAGAAAAAGGCGCCCTCATCACAGATATTGAGCCGGGCAGCCCCACGGATCGCAGCGGCTTGCAGGAATATGACGTGATTATCGCGCTGAACGGAACGCCCACAAATAACCGGAAGCAATTTATCGAAGTGCTCCGTAACCAGGATTTAAAAGTCGGCGCCGTGCTGACCTTTACAATTAATCGCGATGGCAGGCAAATGGACATCGACGTAACCCTGGAACCCAACCCAAGAGCGCGATGATCGAACGATACACATTGCCGGAAATCGGGCGGATTTGGGCGGATGAGAACAAATTTCGCATTTGGCTGGATATTGAGATTGCCGCTTGTGAAGCACAGGCAACATTGGGCAAAATTCCGGAATCCGCCGTGAAGGAAATCCGCGAAAAAGCAAATTTTGACGTGGCGCGCGTTTTGGAAATCGAAGCCGAAGTGCATCACGACGTGATTGCCTTTTTGACCAATGTCGGGGAATACATCGGCGATGCGTCCCGCTTTATTCATTACGGAATGACCTCATCCGACGTGCTGGACACCGCGTTGGCCGTGCAAATGAAGCAAGCCGGCGAGTTGATCCTGCAAAAGCTGAATTCAGTGCTGGAAATACTGGAAAAACAAGCTGTTAAACATAAAAACACCGTGATGGTGGGACGCTCCCACGGGGTGCACGCCGAGCCGATTACCTTTGGATTTAAATTAGCCGTTTGGTACGGAGAAATGCTGCGGAACCGGCAGCGGCTGCAACAGGCCGTCAAAACGGTTTCCGTTGGAAAAATATCCGGCGCCGTGGGCACATTCGCCCACATGGCGCCGTTTGTCGAAGAATATGTTTGCGAAAAAATGGGCTTGCGGCCGGCCCCGATTTCCACGCAAATTTTACAACGCGACCGCCATGCGGAATACATGTCCATGCTGGCGATCATCGCGGCCTCGCTGGAAAAGATCGCGCTGGAAATACGCCATTTACAGCGCACCGAGGTTTTGGAAGTCGAAGAGCCGTTTGCGTCCAAACAAAAAGGCTCTTCCGCGATGCCGCACAAAAAAAACCCGATTGTTTCCGAACGAATTTGCGGCATGGCCCGGCTGCTTCGCGGCAACCTGACCGCGGCATTGGAAAATGTTGCGCTTTGGCACGAGCGGGATATTTCCCACTCATCGGTCGAGCGGGTGATTTTGCCCGATTCAACGATTACCCTGTTTTACATGCTGGAAAAAACCCGCTTTTTAATCGCCGGAATGGACGTGAACGCGGACAAAATGCGCAAAAACCTTGAAAGCAGCCGCGGGTTGATTTTTTCCCAATCAATCCTGCTGAACCTGGTTGACAAAGGCGTCAGCCGGGAAGCGGCCTACCGAATGGTTCAACGAAATGCCCTGAATGTTTATCACAACAACGTCACCCTGCTCGAAACGCTGCAGCAGGACGATGAAATTCTCAAATACTTATCAAAAGAAGAACTGAAAACAATTTGTAATTTAGAAAATCAATTAAAAAACATTAACTTCCCTTTCAAAAGATTGGGGCTGTTATAACAAACGGAGGTAAAAACGTGGACATCAAAGAGCTGCTTATTGATGATGCGACGAAGAAAGTATATGCGACCAATCAATCAGACCAGGTAATTGTTGCTTTTAATGACGTTCCCGCCGGCAAATCAAAGAAAAAGGATCTGCCGGATGTCGCGGCGACGAACAATGGTGTTTCCAGCTTTTTTTTCGAATACCTGGAAAGCTACAATGTTCCCACATATTTTGTGAGAAAACTGGACGACAAAAGCTTTTTAGCAAAAAAGTCGGAGTATATTCCCATCATTGTGTCGATCTACAATGTTGCTTCAAAATCTTTAGCCGAACGATTCGATATCGAGGAAGGCAAACTTCTGGAATTCCCCATCGTAGAGATGTATTTTAAAGATAAAAAGCAGCGCCGCCCCATGATCAATGAGTATCATGCCTATGCGTTGGGGATTTGCGAACGCAAGGAAATGACCAGCATCATGCGCATCGCGACAAAAGTAAACGCCGTGCTGAAATCGTTTTTTGATCGCAAAAAAATGAAGTTGATTAATTTTCAATTACAGTTTTCCCGGTTGAACAACCAGATTTTATTAGCGGACGAATTGTCGTTGGATACCATCAACCTGTGGAAAATTGAGGAAAACGGGTCTTTTAAAAAATACCCCGAAGGCAACGCAAAGGATAGCAAAGCCTACCGGGAACTGCGGGCAATCATTTTAGGTGAATAAATCTGCAAGCTTAGTTGAAACAGGAGATTCATTGTGATAGCAAAAGACGGGCGGGGCATCATCGTTGGCACCTTTCTGGTCTTTTTGGTAAGCCTGGGCGTTTGGTATTTCTTTCCCCACTCCGCCAGCCTGGTCGCGGCAATTGTGTTGGGCATTTTTTCGCTTTTTAACCTGTATTTTTTTCGCGATCCCAACCGGAATATTCCAAAAAATCATTTGGCGGTACTATCTCCGGCGGATGGAAAAGTCGTTAAAATACAGCAAGTAAGCGAAGATTCATATTTCAAAAAACAGGTGCGGCAGATCAGCATTTTTCTCTCTGTTTTTAATGTGCATGTGAATCGCATGCCCATTTCCGGACGGATCGATTACCTGAACTACCGAACGGGAAAATTTTTCGCGGCGTTCAAAGATGAAGCATCGACTCAAAATGAGCAAACCGCTATCGGCGTCGTCAACCAATATGGGCATCGCGTGTTGTTTAAACAAATTGCCGGTCTGATCGCCCGCCGGATTATCTGCAATTTGCGGGAAGGCCAATGGAAAAACGGCGGCGACCGGATGGGATTGATTCGCTATGGCAGCCGGGTAGATGTTTTTTTACCCGTTGACGTCACCGTTTTGGTAAAAAGCGGACAAACCGTCAAAGCCGGCGAAACCATTTTAGCGACATTTCCCAATGGCGGCGATCTGGAAATCGAAGACAAAACCATTGTTGAGACGCCCCAAACCGAAATAACCAATTAGTCCTGATTAAGGAGACATTTTTGCGAGTTAAAGCAGGTCTTGTGCCCGGTTTTTTCACCATGGCAAATATGTTTTGCGGCTACTACTCGACGCTTATTTCCGCTTCGGCGCACACCAGCGGGCCCGATAGTTCAGGTTTTATTACGGCGGCGTGGCTGATCATTGCCGCCGGCGTGTTGGATGTCATCGATGGGAAAATGGCGCGAATTACCCGCAGTTCCTCGGAATTCGGGGTTCAATACGACTCGCTGGCAGACGTTGTTTCCTTTGGACTTGCGCCCTCGGCATTGGCTTATTACGTTTTTTTTCACCAATGGGGAACATTGGGATTGTTGGTCAGTTTTATCCCGCTGGTATTCGGCTCCATTCGCCTGGCGCGTTTCAACGTTCGTTTAAAAGGATTTGACAAAGATCATTTTGAGGGACTGCCGATACCGGGCGCCGCCTTAACGATTGCTACTTATGTTTTGTTCAATTTTGAATTGTGGGGGAGCGTTCGCTGGGACAAGCTATTTTTTTCTCTCATTCTTATTGTATCACTGTTGATGATCTCCAGCATTCGATATGACACGATGCCGAACCTGTCCCTCAGATCAGATTGGTTTAACCGGCTCAAAATATTATTACTCATGATCGCTTTTATCATCATTTTTTCCTTTCCGCACACCACCTTTTTCCCGCTCATGGCAATTTATGTACTATCCGGTATTTTTCGCGTGGTGTGGGGTATTTTTAATCCCAAAAAAATTGACAACAATCTTCAGGCAAAGGAAAACAACTCATGAAAGTTGCCGTGAAAGTCCGGTTAAAACCCAGCATTTTGGATCCACAGGGAAAAGCGGTTCACAATGCGCTTTCTCACCTCGGTTTCTCCGGCATACAGGATGTGCGCGTCGGCAAATTGATCGAACTGGAACTCGATGATAATATCAGCCGGGATAAGGCCGACACAATGATTGAGGAAGCCGGACGCAAACTGCTCTCGAACCCGGTGATTGAAGATTTTGAGATTGAATATTTAAAGGTATAATATTGAAAAGCGCCGTCATTGTATTTCCGGGATCAAATTGCGATCACGACATGCATCACGCCTTGTGCGGAATGGGGCATGAAGTGGATTTTGTCTGGCATAAGTCGGGCAACCTGGACAGTTACGATTTTGTGGCATTGCCGGGCGGTTTTTCCTACGGCGACTATCTTCGGGCCGGCGCGATTGCCAAATTTTCACCGGGGATGTCGCCGCTCATTGAGTTTGCCAAAAGCGGAAAACCGGTTCTGGGCGTCTGCAACGGTTTTCAAATCCTGGTTGAAACCGGATTATTGCCCGGCGCATTGCTGCGAAATCAAAACCTGCGATTTGTTTGTAAAAATGTCTATTTACGCACGGAGAACCGGAACACCATTTTTACCGGAAAAATTTCGACTGAAAAGCCGTTGAAAATCCCGGTCGCCCATGGCGAAGGACGATATTATGCAGACCCGGCAACGATTCAATCCTTGAATACCCACAAACAAATCGTTTTTCGTTATGCAACATCGCAAAATGAAATAACAGCAGCGGCGAATCCGAACGGATCGCTGGAAAACATTGCCGGCATTATCAATCGCGACGGAAATGTGCTGGGAATGATGCCCCACCCGGAGCGGGCAATGGAAGCATTGCTTGGCTCGGAAGACGGGCGATTGATTTTTGAATCATTAACGGATACTTTTTAGCCGCGGATGAATTTAAAAACCGTTAAAATTCAAAATATTAAGTAAGTGAACAAAAATTATTAATAATTACATTCAGTACCGGACACTTTTTAAAAGCGGGCAATATTGCGTGAATTAGAAGCAGC
>CAYVDX010000333.1:0-5029 GCA_964450485.1 uncultured Calditrichaceae bacterium | reverse complement strand
CTTTGCCAATTCCCTTCCTCAATTACCATGCCAAAGATGTGTATGTAGAGTAGCCCCGGAACGCCGGGGGTTGAAATATTACCGTCATAAACTACGTAAAATGAAATCTGCACCCTAAGTTTTAATAAAAAATAATGTCCGATGTTTTGTATAAGTAAATATTACCTACGGTTTTTGTATGGATATTTATGAAAATTAATAAAAAACAATTAATTAAAAATCCGCGATGATCCGCGTGAATCAGCGGCTGAGTAACGATTAAAATTGTCCGAATTTAAAATGAACTTTCCACTGGCCTTTTTGTCTGAGCGGATTATCCGGGTCGGGATGATCAAACCCATACCCGAAATCGACCCCGATGATGCCCAACAGCGGCATAAACAAGCGAGCGCCAAATCCCATGGAGCGGCGCATGTCTGATATATCCGCACGGGAAAATGTTTCCCATACATTCCCTGCTTCCATAAAAATCAACCCAAAAATTGTCGGGTTTGGTGCGATGGGAAACCGGATTTCAGTGGTAAAGCGCGCCATTGCCCGCCCGCCCTGGTTTGGCCCGACCCGTCCTTCTTCATACCCACGCAAGGATTCGGAGAATCCCAGTCCTGATCCACCCATAAAATACAACTCGTTGGGATTAATGTAAAAATTATTGGTGAGACCGGCAACGCCGCCCAATTTGTTTTGCAGAAAAAATACCAACCCATATTTCATGGGCACATACCATTCCAGGGTAAAATCGGTTTTGATAAAATCTTCATTGCCTTGAAGCACGGGGCCGCCGGCAAATTTGGTGCGCAGGTTAAAAACCGAACCCATCGTGGGGAATTCCGGTCGATTGCGGCTATCGCGACGGATGGCTTGCGTCAGGCTGATTTGGGTAGAGTTTCGCCGGGCCAGTAAAAAGCGGCTGGCAAGATCTGTATTGCGGATGTTGAAAATTTCGTTTCTGGCAACCCGGAAAATCCAATCGCCGCGAAAGTAGTTGTCGGGCCAGCGAAACCGCCGCCCTAACTGCAGGGAACCGCCTCTCTCCGAACCGTCCCAGGGGCGAAATGCGCCGTTAAAACGGGTATCGAACACTGAAAAACCGGTCAGCGTGGTGGTGCCAAAGGTCCATGGTTCGATAAAGCTTAATGTCAGGTTACGAAAAAAACGTCCAAAATCCCACTGGAAGGTCAGGCGTTGCCCGTCGCCGCCGGAGAGTGGGCGACGGAGCGAAAAATTGTTCAGCGAGAAACCCAGGCTGCCGATAAATCCGTCCCGCTGGCTGAATCCCGCGCTCATGTTTGCCGTATCCGTGGAACGCTCTTCGATTTTAACATCCAGGTTGACGTGCTTGTCGTCATTGGGCAGCAGCTTCACATCCGGGACAACATTTGCAAAGTAGTTCAGCACCCAAACATCGCGTACGCTGCGCTCCAGCTTGCTGCGATTAAAAACATCTCCCGGAAAAATTTTGAATTCCCTGCGTACGACTTTTTCGTTGGTCTTAGTGTTGCCGGAAATGTTGATTTCCTTGATCCGCACGACATGCCCTTCGTTAATGCGAATTTTGATATCAACGGTATCTTCGCTAACGGGAACTTCCAGGGGCTGGATGTTGGCAAACAGGTAGCCCTGGTTGTAATATAAATTTTGAATATTTTCGCGAATGCTTTTTTCAAAATCTTCCTGGTTATAAATATCGCCTTTTTGAAAAAGTAACTGGGTTTGCAGGATGGGTTCCGGAAAAACGGTATTACCTTCAAAGGTCACATCGCCAAAATAATAACGACGGCCTTCATCGACGTAAACGTCGATAAAAAGATCGCGTTTGTCCGGGCTGTAATAGATGGAATCCTTGACAATCTCAGCGTCCCGGAAGCCATATTTGCGCATGTAAGCCAGCAAATTCCGCTGATCTTCTTCATATTTTTCCTTGCTGAAATCAGCCCCGCGCCACCAGCGTTTTTCCTTGATTTTTTTGAAAGCTTTTCTCAGTTTCTTGCCTTCAATTTCCTTGCTTCCCAGCACTCGTATTCGCCGAACCTGGACTTTTTTGCCTTCGTTGAGGCGAATTTTTGCAACCACGCGGTTATTGGCGGCCATGGTTGTGTCGATGGATACTTCCGCCAACAAATAGCCTTCTTCCTTATATTTGTTGAGCAGCGCGCGTTTTGCCTTGTATCGGGAAAAAGGCGTAAAGACCATGCCGCGGTAAAACGCAATTTCTTTGTCAATATCCTTTTTCTTGAGTTTTTGATTGCCTTCAACCGTCCAGGATTCCAGGCGCGGGTTTTCTTTGACGCGGATGACCAAATCGATGCTATTTCCGGTTTGCTGCTCCGCCAGAATTTGGATATCGGAAAAAATATTCAACTGCCACAAATTGCGAATGGCGCGCTGGATGTGATCGCCGCCGATAAACGAACCCCGGATTAAAGCGCTGTTCAACAAAATCAAGCTGGAATCGGCGGTAGTATTGCCTTCGATTTTGATATGATTGATGCGATATTGCTGCTTGGGTTGTTGTGCATTTAGGCTTGACCAGAGCATGCCGCCCACGATACCAACGACGATTAGAACCCATTTCAAGCGAGAAAATATTGTCATAACTTACCCAGTCTTATATTAAATTTTATACAGATTCTCAAGTTAAATGTTTTTCATTTGTTTTGCAAATCAAAAATTGAATGACCGCCGCAGCCGAATGCTGATATTGCGTTTTCTCAACGCCGCATCATTTTCAAAATAAAATGGATCAAATTGAAATCGGCTGACTTCAACTTCCAGGAGCAACTTGTAAAACAAACGATACTCAAACCCCACTGTATGATTCACACCTAATTTCGTATCCTCAAAACCGGCGATTAACTGCCCGGTGTAGGACATATAGACGTCTTTAAAAACATATTTACCCAAAGTAAGTTCCGAACTTTGTAATAATTGTAACGCGGGGTCAAGATTATTGTTCACCTGTAAAAAGGTGGGGTTGCTAAAAATGTTGCTGCCGTTCTGGAAGCTCAGGTAAAGCAAATGGGAGGCAAAATTGGAACGAACCCGGACATAATCGAGGTTGAATTTGCGTTCCAATTGTCGCTCGATGGGCCGAAACAGCGGGCGGATCAAAAAATTTTGGGTGAGCGTCAGTCCGACTTCGCCGGCCTTGTTTTGAAGATTGTTAAAACTGTATCCCAGGTAACTCAATAGCTGTTCCTGGGTTTCGCCAATGACGTTGTCACGCGAGGTCAATTTAAACCGGAAATCTTCCCAGCGTCCTTTTGAAACCTCGCGCCCGGTGATCGGATCCGTCACATAAAGTTCCAGATAAATATCGCGGGGAACGGATTGCGGTTCGACAATGGGCGTGACGTTTTCGGGATCATCAGCCAGCGCGCTGTAGCCTTCCGTGCGCACGGTTGTAAATGCGGAGCCGTAAACTTCGGGATAAATTTCGTAGGGATTGAATTCCGCGCCAAATCGATCTACCCGGAAGTTGACGTCCAAATATTCCACCCGCCCGCGTGTTGAATACACGTTGCCATTCACCCGGAATGATTCGTCGATGAGTCGCCCGGTAAAATCAAGCCCTTTTGAGGCGTTATCGATGTTCAAATCCATAAACACATCACCGACATACCCGGGAATATTGACAAAATAGCGATTATTATTTCCCGGCAAAGCGGCTAAATCCCATTCCATATTCATCATAAACGCGATGACTTTGTCGTTGTCATCGTAGGCGTATTCGCCGGCGTCATCATACATCCCGATGAACGGAAAAGTGACCCGGCAATTATAAAGAACGGCGCCCCCGCGGCAAACCGGGCGGGATGGCGGCCCGGCAAAATAAAATTTTTCCCCGGCGGTTTTCCCACGCGCGGCAAAATATCCAACGTCGCCGTCCTCCATCATGCCCGGAAAGTGCAGCGGGATGCCGTTTTCCGCGGTCTCCAGCACAAACACGCCAAAATTTAGTCCGATATCTTCCAACAACCAGGGCTGCAATTCCCGAATGCCGCCGGCCGTTGCCGCCGGCACATTGTAAATACGTACCCATCGCCCGTCAACCCGCCCTTCAATGGTTTTGATATTGATAAAATTGCCGGCATTGGTCAAATTTGCCTCGACGCGTAAATCCGTCACTTTTGGAATGACGCCGTCGAACGACATCGTTCCGTTGTAAATATCCAAATCGAATTCATCTAAAAAGGGGTTAACCCGCGAACCTTTGATGTGCGCGTACAGTCGCCCCTCAGTCCGCGGATCAATAAAATACGGCTGGATTTGGGGAAGCTCGGCCAGCACATTTCCCACAACATTTATTTGTAAATCAACCGGGCGATACTCCTGCGCGCTGATAATCCCGCTTGCCGAGACGTCGTATTCCCCGCGATTGCTATACAAAAAATCACGAATTTTGAAAATATGATTATCGATATCCCAAAAATTCTGAGGGGCGGCAACTGAATCTTCCAGCGAAATTGAAATCGATTGAAATGAATTTTTGCCGAATAATTGTCCGTTTTTAATGGTAGCGTCGCCGTAAATCATTGGATGGGTAAGCGTTCCGTCGCCGACAACTGTGTATGCCATTTCCCCGCGAATGACCTCGGAATCGCGAAAAATGGTTTCCGCGATAAAATTGCTTTCCAGGTGATTGCCGGTCACTCTCAGTTTAATTTGATCGCCGCGGCTGTTCCATTGGAACGCCGCATTCATCAGCGTGTCGCTGTTGAGATGTATCCAACCGTCCCGCAGCGATAACAAATGATCGTTCAGCTTGCCGGCGATCCGGGCATTGTAATATCCAACCTTATTGATGATGGCGTTTTCGGCGTCGAACGCAAAGTCGATTGCCGGGTTTTCAACCGTTCCGCTAAATGCCATGTTTCCGTGAATTACGCCCTCGCCAAAAATGCTGGCAAGATTGGGACTGTTTTCCAGGTAATCCGTTGGCGACGCCGGTGAAATTCGCAGTTTGCCTTTAAACGGCCCGTCCGGTTTTGCGCTCATAAAAAGATTGCCGGCAAACAAATCCCGGGAA
>CAYVDX010000332.1:0-5031 GCA_964450485.1 uncultured Calditrichaceae bacterium | reverse complement strand
GCCGATTTTGTTCAATCTTCGCCCGGATTGTGGAATTGAATGCGGGCAGCGTCAGCATTATGCTATCGCCGTTTGTCGCTACCTGCTGAATCGGCACTTTTTCGCCGCCGTTTATCAGGTACGCGGAAAGCTTTTCATTTTTCCGATCGAGCGTGAGTTGAAAGGGAAGTTCTCCACCGGGGACATTCAAGGTTGCCCGCCACTGGCCGGATGGTAATTCCGCCGATTTTTTGGCGGATGATTGTTCGCAATTCAACAGCAGAGCAAGTGAGAGCAACGAGAATGTTGCAAAAAAGATGCGCATCTGATGATACCTTTCTAAGCTAAACGCTGGCGGTTTCTGAAATCGTTCTAAACGCTGGCGGTTTTCGAAAACCTCCAGCGTTTTAGTGTGTTACGACCGGCGTCCGCCTTTAAGCTGGCTCTGGAGTTTTTCCAGTGCATCCCAGGCTTCTTTCGCGGCCAGTTTTGCCTGTTCCGGCCAGGTTGCCGGATCGTGAATCCGGTAGCGGCTGCCGGCTTTTTTTAAAATGTCATTCAAATTGTCCGCGGCTGTTTTGGCAAGCGATTCCAGGTCAGGAATGCCGGCGTCATGCAGAATTTGAGCGATTTTCGGGCCGATGCCTTCCACAATTTGCAGATCGGGTTTTTTAGCGGCGCGTTTTCGGCCCGGTTTTGCGGTGGATTTGGCGCTGCCGGTTTTTCGCGCTTTTGCCTTTTGTCTCCGGGAACGAGTGATCACGCCCAGCGAATCGATATACCAATCAGCGCTGCCAAAAAAACCGCAGATTTCACTGCCGGCCGGTGCGTCGAAATGAAATTCTTCTGTCCCGCCGGCGCCGCCATAGGTCATTGACTCACGTTTGTTTGTGTGCAGGCGCAAGCTGTCTAAATACCAGCCGCATCGCCCGCTGACGCCGGTGAGATATTCGTCGTCGGCCAGCATGAACACTTGCAGCTCGCCGCTCATTCCGCCGACAGGCGCTAAATCCGAAATATTGCCATTGGCGTCGGTGTAGATCACTTGAATTGCATTCACAAAGCGATTGGTCAACAGGCGGATTTCCCGCAGTTTTCCACCTGTGGGAACCTGGTAATTGTCAAAGGGAATACCGCCCTCTCCGCCGGCAGGTCCTAATTTCTTCGTTGCCATGATGTCTCTCCTCAAAATAATGTAACTGTTGAATATACATGTTTTTTATGAATAAAATATTTAAGATAACTTACAATTTCAATTTTCTTCATTCTTCATCCGTAAGCCGTCACCCTTCATCCTTTTTTAGCCTTCATTTCTCTTTCAGCACCAACCCGGCCGGTAACGATTCACCAAAGAGCCAGTCCTGTTCAGCTTGCGCCATTTTTTCACGGGGATTCATCAGCCGGGCCTTCAGTTTCTCACGATTGGGCAATGGGGTCAGTTTTTCGGCAACGCGCTTGCGCAGCGTTTCGGGAATGTCACGGGTGCGGTCGCCGGTGTAGCGGGCGATTTGAATCAAGGTATTTGCCAGCAATTCCGGCTGCTGAACGCGTAATTGGAGCAATTTTTCCACCCATTTCGCCGCTTCATCGGCGGGAATCAAGCGATCCAGGGTTCCGTAAAACGGCTGCCGTGCCCCAAAACGGCTGATCGCCCACAGCTCCCGCGAGTCTGGGCGTTCCGGGTGAATTTTTTTTAGCAGCAGTCGTCCCAGCGCCACTTTATTCTTAGGTTCAAGCCGCTCAAAGTTGGCAAGCGCCATCCATATTTCCAATGCTTCGTGGGGATTGATCCGCTGCACAGTCTTTTTTTTCTTCCCTTTTCCGCCGGCGTTGGCTGCCTGCAAGGTGGGTAGAATTTGCTGGAATATTTGTAACTGTTTTCCGGGGGTTAATCCACCGGCTGCCCGTCGCCAAAAGGTCCACCACTCCGCGCGGCATTGGGCGGAATTGGGAAATTTGATTTTCTCAAAATGCAGTTTCCAGATCTGTTTCATGCGCCACTCGTCCAGCGGATCGCCGAAGCCGGGGCGCAGGCAGAATCCGCACAAGTTGAGCCAGCGCGCTTCGTGGGCGGCGCTCAGGGATCGCCCGTCGCTGATGTTTAGCAGCGTGTCCGTAAATTTGCGGATCAGCGGCGTGGGCCATTTTTCCTTTTTGAGCGCCAGGGTTTCTTCCAGCGCTTTTGTCAACTGTTCGGGATGGATACTTTCTCCCGCCTTGCCGCCGGAAAAAGTGGCGCGAATCCGGCGTTGGGCGGCATCGATCAATTCCTGATCAACGGTTTCGCCCACGGATTGGGCATCGCCGGAGATATCCGCGTCCTGGCGCACATCGAATTGCAATTGCCAGCGGTGTTTAGTCGATTTTGACTCACAAAACAATTCCAGCGTGCCGATCTCGGTCAGGCGCACAGCCAGGTTGACGGGAATTTGTCGCGCGTCATCTTTTTTCCCAAAACGCAACGCCGTGCGGATCGGGGGCAGCACGGTCATCTCCGCCGCGTCTAATTGCACGATGTCGCCCAATTGATCGCCCACGCGGGTGCTGGATGTAAAAAGCCGGAACGCCGCCGGTTGGTTGGCCAATGCCTGAAAATTGAGTTGATCGAGGTGGATTTCAACGCCTTCTTCCGTGCCCCGGGGAATGAGGCAGACGGCGCGTTGCGTTTCCGGTTCTGCGCTTGCGGCGGCGGTTTCCACGGCAACAAAATAGGCCCGCGGGCTGCCGCTGCCCACGCGAACGCCTTCGCCAAGCCGCACCATTCCGTAATATGCCGCGCCAATGGCAACCGCAAGCTCCGGCCGGGGATTTGGCAATTCCTGGGGCTGCCAATCGCCGCCGGCAATATTAGAAAACCATTTTGTGATGATCGCGGTCAGGTGTCGGCGCACGGATTGCGGGGTTAACGCGCCGCCGTTAAAAAGGATAAAGTCGGGAAAGATTGTTTCGCGCCCGGTTTCCTGGCGCATCAAATTCTCAAACCGTTTCCAAAAAGCGGCTGCGTGCCGGGTGATTGCCGGGTCTTGCTCGTAGGGAAGCCCGAACTCCGTTAAACCGCTGCGTTTGGTTTCCGGCGCATCATCCAACGTCACTTCCGGGAAAAATCCTTCAAAAATGAGTTGCCGGATTTCCGCCTGGGACAAGCTGCCCTTTAGGGTCCCGGCAATGAGACTGGCCGCCTGGCCGATAATCGTGATGTCCATTTTTGACAGGGTTTCCGGTGCGCCCAACAGCGTTTCCTTCGCTTTTCGGCATTGATAAACCAACTGGCGCCAGCGCCGGGCGTCCAATTTACCCGGTTCGCCCATGATTTGCGTTTCAAGATAACGCCCCAAGGCCAGATCCATATTGTCGCCGCCCAGCATCAGGTGCTCGCCCACGGCAAGGCGGTTAAAACGCAATCCTTTTTCACCTTCCTTGATGCCGATGATGGAAAAATCCGTGGTGCCGCCGCCCACGTCGCAAACCAATACTAATTGGCCGTCGCGCATTTGTTGCTGCCAGGCGGCTTCGTTTTTGGAAAGCCAGGCGTAAAATGCCGCCAATGGCTCTTCGATCAA
Source organism: uncultured Calditrichaceae bacterium (assembly GCA_964450485.1). Classification (GTDB taxonomy): domain Bacteria; phylum Calditrichota; class Calditrichia; order RBG-13-44-9; family J075; genus JACKAQ01. The sequence goes on along the minus strand of CAYVDX010000332.1, from coordinate 1,492 downwards.
AATGACGCGGGGTATCCCGGCTTGCCGCGCCGCCGTGACGGTCAATTCCCGGGCCACTTCGTCGAATGAGGCCGGAACCGTCAGAACGATCAATTGCTGATCAAACTGGCGTTCTTCCAAACCGCGGCGCATCTGAAAATCCCAGGATTCCCGGAGGTGCTGCAAATAGCGCATGCTGGCATCAATGGGCGAAACTTTGGGAATATCGCCGTCCGCGCCCCAGGGCAGAATGGGCGCGCGCCGATCCACGCCGCTGTGGCTCAGCCAGCTTTTCGCCGAGGCAATGAGCCGCCCCGGCACTTTGGCGCCCTGCTCGCGGGCAAATTCGCCCACAATATATTCGCGCCGCGCGTCCCAGGGCAGGGCAAAGCTGCCTTCCGGTAAATCGTATTTCCCGGGAAGATAGAGAAATGACGGCAAAATGGAACGCGGCCCCACTTCCGCGGGCGCCACCACCTGCGGAGGCTCGAAAAACTGTATTTTGCGCTGTTTGCGGCTGGATTCACTGGTCAAATCAACGTAGGCAACCGCGGAATTCGTGGTGCCCAGGTCAATCCCGATAATGTAGGAAAAATCGAGGTCTTCGAGGTTGAAAGAAGTGTTCATGTGTTAAATTGCTTGCGTGTTCAAGTGTTTTGATGTCGTAACAGTTTTAATCACCCAAAGATAAACGCAATTGATAATCAGGCAAGCGAAAAAGAAGAAAGTAATAGAGATGAGGCAGAGCCTAAAGGGTATAATACTGTTTTGGTTTGAGCTTGTCTTGATGTTTTGATTGACAACCCCTCTAAATCTCTCCCGGCAAGCTGGGAAGACTATAATGGAACATCAAGACATTATAAAATCGAATTAGTAAAATGCGTCAGCGCAGAGCACTGGAGCAAGCAAACACCTCGCTCGGTCGTTCTGCGTCTGAATGCGACCGGCGAGGCTCGGCCTCGCGTAACATGGTTTAACAACCCCCGGGAATCAATCTTTTCGTCTGCTTTTTATATGCGTCAGACTTATTGCCAAATGCTTTGCTTAATTCTGCCTCTTCAATCGAGATGCCATAGAAAAAAGCCAGGGTAATCGGTAGGCAGATGATCAAAAGACTCAACCAGTTATCAAAGGCAAGCCCCAGGCCGAAAAAGGACAGCAAACTGTCGGAATAAGCGCATGCGCGTAAACCTTATGGATTTTGCTTGCAAAATAGGAATAAGCGGGGCGCCGTATATATCTGTATAGCCCCCCTTGGATCAATTGATGATCTTCCAGGATCGAAACATTCACGGTGAAATGTTTTTTTATATGTGATGCCTTTTGTGAAAGGGCATTGGGACATTTGAACGGCAATCCGTTACAATCAGGGAAATCTAACGCAACAGTACCATTTTTCGGCTCGCTTCCACGGCGCCCGCTGTTAATCTGAAAATATAAACACCGCTGCCAGCGCGCTCTCCGGTGTTGTTGCGTCCATCCCACTTTATTTCATAATTTCCCGCGGGTAGCC
>CAYVDX010000331.1:0-5039 GCA_964450485.1 uncultured Calditrichaceae bacterium | reverse complement strand
ATTCCTGACGATAGACAATCACACTTGGAGGAGCGTTTATTCCTAACTGCACCTTATTACTGTCAATTTTAATAACTTTTACTGAAACTTCATCTCCAATAAGAATATTTTGCCCTAACTTCCTTGTCAGAACTAACATGAAGTACCTTCCTTGGTTTAATAATTTTCAGCATTTCACAACAACAAAGTCTCCGTTTGAAATTATGAAATTGGCTTTGCAACAGGTATATTTTCTGCCGACAATATCAATTGCTCACCTTTTTTTTCATCGTAATCAACAATTACCGGGCTTTTCAAATTAATGGTTACTTTTCCGCCTTCACCATTTAATGTCACAACATTAAAAATGTCGATTGGTTTTTCGGCATTTATCAAACGTTTGACCAAACGGTGAGGTAATTCCTTATCATATTCGTTTTCTACCAAAAAGGGGTTGAGAACCGGAAATCCAATTTCGTCTTCATCGACAGCAATCAGCCAGCGAAACGGTTCGTATTCTTCATCATGTACGATTAAAAAGCGACGGCATTTTTCAAATCCGATAATTCCCTTGGGGAAATTAACAAGCATATCTTCTGAGAATTCGATCTCTCCGAATTGCTTTGTCTTAATCTTCATCTACCTCTCCATTTCAGTTATAGCCTACCTTCAAGCAAGATATATGCCACATTTTTTACGTATATTTAAAATCATTCTTTCCAAACAGTTACAGCAATACTACTATCGACACATTGTCATTTATCTTTGTGCTTTTCAACACTAAACAGCGAAATTCCCTACAGTTTATCAAACAAAGTCAACCAAAGAAATGTTAACCGTTCGCCCTAATGCACGCAGGGCCGTTTCCAGCGCCGTTTGATCTCCTTGCAACTGAAGAATCGCTTCCGGAAAATTTGTATCTTCAATATTTGACAAAAACTCGTTCAATTTAAGATCCTCATCCTGGTACTGGCTCAACAAAGATTCATAGCGATTAATTTTTGCGCCGGCGCGGGTGTTTGCTTCCAAGGCCTGGTCTAATGCGCTTTCAATATCCGGAATTAAATTGTTAATAGCAGTCGTATCGCGATTTACGAAGGCGTCACGAAGATCGATGATGGTTTGAAAAGTATCGACATTTCCGAGGAAGGCGTCCTGCCCGGTGATGTTATATTGATCTATATTTCCCTGACCTAATTCGGTTTCTAAATCACCATCGATTCCTTCCGAATTAACGGTTACGGCGCTAAGATCCGCGGCGATTGCAAAAGGTGGGCTTGTTACATTCGCGCCGCCGAAAACGTAGCGTCCTTTAAACCGGGTATTGCCCACATCGACAATTTCTTGCACCAATTCATCAAGCTGTCTGGCAAACGCATCCATTTCTTCGTTGTTGGTGCTGTCAATCCCTTGAATGGCCAGTTCCTTAACTTTGGATATAATATCGGCACTATCATTTAAGGCATTTGAGGCAAAGGTCAAAAATTCGATTGCGTTGTTTATATTTTTCTCAAATTGGGTATTATATTTCAACATCATGCGAAATCGCAGGGCTGCTTCAATATTTTCCGGATCATCTGAAATCTGGTTGAGGCGCTTGCCGGAGGCTAAATCACGCTGGGTGGTGCTGATTCGTTCACGGGTGTTGTTGATTTGCCGTAACAGGCTGATCGTACTATAACTTTGCGTTACTCTCATGGTTGTCTTCCTTGACGGTTATCGTTCGATAGATTCCTACAAATTATTCATCCCTGACAAAATGCAATGCACACATTCATGTGCTTAGAAGTCTTTCCGCTGCCTTTCAACAAACCGATCATTCCTCGGTTACAGATTTATAATTGTTTGTAAAAGTTCATCCACCGCGCTGATCACCCGGGCAGACGCTTCCAACGACCGCTGAAATTTGATCAGGTCTGTCATTTCTTCATCCAGCGAAACGCCGGATTCCGCGGTGCGTTGGTTATCAATTTGATCTAAAAGCAACTGCTGATTCCGACGATCGGTCGAGGTCGCTTGTATTTCCGTTCCCACCGATGATATCACATTGTTGTAAAATTCATTAAACGTGGCCGTGCCGCCGGAAAAAAATTTTTGATCGCGCAGGTTCGCAATGGTAAATGCTGAATCACCGTTTCCCGGCGTGCCGTCCAAGGAAGCCGCAATGTTTGCGACATTGTCTTGAATTTCAGAAGCAATGTTTATTGAAGCAGCGTCGTTTCCGGTAAAAAAATTGATGCCGCTGGCCGACGTCGGTGGATTTCCCACCGGAAGACCCTTTCCAAACTGATGAATTCGGTTTATTTCATCAACAAAGCTTTTGGCAAGTTGATTCAACCGATCCAGCAAGCCGCCCACCTGCTTATTGTGCATGTCCAACAATCCGCCTAATTTACCCGATTGAATGTCCAGGCGCGAACCGGCTGACCCTTCAACATAAACCGTCAGTTCATTGCCGTCGCTGCTTGTGCCGACGGTTAATTCGCGATGTGAAATCCCCGATACCAGCATTTGACCATCGATGCTGACACTCAGCTTACCGCGAACATCTTCATTAAAATCGATTTTCACATACCCGGATAGCTTGTCCATTAACAAATCGCGCTGATCGCGCAAATCGTTGGCGGTGGAAAACGAATTTTCCGAAATCGCAATTTTGCGATTTAATTCGGCGATCTGCCGGGAAAGCTCATTGACCTGGCCAACAGTGGCTGCCACATCCGCGCGCAGTGATTTTTGCACATCACGTAATCGACCGCTTTTAGAATGAAAAGCATCCACCAGCCGGGTGGATTTCTGCACGATTAAATTGCGAATGTTGGTACTATCAGGCTCGCCCCCCAGGTTACTGAATTCATTAAAAAATTCCGTCATCAGGTTACCGATGCCGTCTTCCGAGGGTTCTTGTAAGATGTTTTCAACCTGGCTGAGCATCTTCTCCTTAATATCGTTCTTACCAAAACCGTGATTTGCCTGGTAATATTGCTGGTCTAATAATCCGTTGCGAATACGTCTCACCGACTCTGAATCCACCCCCATGCCCAACATGCCGTAAATGGTGTCCAACGGAAAAGCAGTGGTAAAATCCACCCGTTGCCGGGAATAGCCGGGTGTATTTGCATTTGCAATATTATGGCTTGCCACATTAAGCCCAATTCGACTTGCCGAAATGCCGCTGCGGGCGATATTTATATTTTGAAATAATCCGGACATAATCGTATCCTTTTACATTCTCCGGTTGATAATTACATTTGCCGCCGCTGATTTGAGCGATGGCCCGTAAACGCCGGTATCCCGATTGCTTTCGACAATTCCCTTCACCAGCTTTTGCACAAATGACAACGAGCGATGCATTAGCAACTGATTGCTTTTTTTCAATGCCGAGACATCTTTCAAAATCGCCTTGAATTGATGATCCAAACGGCGTAATTGCTGATTTTCCCTGTCTTTGAGCTTAAAAACTTCTGTAAACGGGATGGGCGATGCAGCCAATTGATGCGGTTCAAAATTCGATTTTAAAAAATTTTGCCACTCAATTTCTAATTTTTGAATGGTTTTCAGGTGGGTAAGCTGCTCATTCGCAATGACTCGCACACGATCAATATCATTCGCCAACAGCGTTTCTTGTTGCTGTTCAAGCAGTTGTTTTAACAATGCTTGCGAACGAATACGCTTTTTATAAAAATCGAATAATACCAGACTTGCTTTCATTTTGGGCTCCTTCCCAAATACTTACGTCATCCCTGATACCGCGTTGTCAACATATTCGGAGTTCTGTCAGATCACTTTAGAATTTTTTTATCGCTGCTGCTCGATTTTAGCACATCAATAAATTATGATGTTAGTTTATTGATAAATTGTTGGTTATTTTGGATTTTACAAATTAATTAAGTAAATTTTGTAACGCTTCAGCCCACGAAATACGCTAAAGACTCCAAAAGGATATTTGAATATTTCGTGTGTTATGCCGGGATGGGAGCTTGATATGTTGAATACGCATTCTACCAATGGAGTAAAAAAGACCCGAAAAAAGTCTTTTCACCTTTTTAGTTGATTTCGTTTATTTCCCCGGCTGTCCGGGGCAGGATGTGGGCTGAATAGCAACTAAATTTTTATGAAATCGTCCAAAGTTGACGAAAAATCGTGAAGGTTTATGCGCGCGATGAAGCGCGGTAATGTTCTTTAAACCTTCATGGTTTCATCGCACGTCATTAAAAGAAAACCGGCTTTATAACACGAAAAAACGATCTGAAACGCTTAACATTCTTCATAACACGAAAAAACGATCTGAAACGCTTAATATTCTTCATAACACGAAAAAACGATCTGAAACGCTTAACATTGTGCGAGATACCCCATGATTCCCATTCGAGATTCTGTCAAGGCGAAAACTTTTCCGGTGATCAACACCATCATCATTGCGATCAACGCGCTGGTATTCTTTTATGAATTATCACTCGGCGAGCAATTGAACCAATTTTTTTTCGAATACGGTCTGATTCCTGAAAATTTTACAACCGCGTTAAATCATCTCGATTTATTCGGCGCGGTTTTCCCGATTTTCAGCTCCATTTTCATGCACGGCGGCTGGATGCACTTTTTAGGCAACATGTGGTTTCTGTATATTTTCGGGGATAATGTGGAAGACAGCATGGGGCACGGGCGTTATCTCGTTTTCTATTTGTTAGCCGGAATCGGGGCGTCTTTGGCGCACGTGCTTTTCAATACCGCATCCCAGGTGCCGACCATTGGCGCCAGCGGCGCAATTGCCGGCGTGATGGGCGCGTACATGGTGCTGCACCCCAAAGGGCGCATTTTGACGCTGCTGCCCATTTTTTTCTTTTTTCAGTTTATCAATGTGCCGGCGTATGTCTTTTTATTGCTTTGGATGGGACTGCAAACATTCCAGGGCGTCGCCGCGATTGGCGCGGACGTCTCCGGCGGCGTGGCATGGTGGGCGCATATCGGCGGGTTTGTTCTCGGCGCGTTGCTGATTTTTATCTTTCGCAAACCGCGGCTTGATTCCGATTTTTTTGATTATGATGACGATGTTTAACGCT
>CAYVDX010000330.1:0-5043 GCA_964450485.1 uncultured Calditrichaceae bacterium | reverse complement strand
ACTTCCGGCTCAACCGGGAAACCAAAAGGCATCATCCAAACCCACGGCAACCTGGTGGAAGGCGCGGAAATCGTTTCCCATTACGTTCAAAACGTCCCGGATGATCGTTTGTTGAGTGTGCTTCCCTTTAGCTTTGACTACGGGCTAAATCAATTGCTTTCAGCGGTTTATGGTAATTTTTCCCTGGTTTTGCAAGATTATCTATTCCCGCTCGATCTACTGAAAGCGTTGCAGCGGGAGCAAATTACCGGGCTGGCCGGCGTGCCGACGATTTGGCTGGATCTGTTAAAAGTATTGGATAAACGCCCGGAGGTGCGGCTGCCCCAACTGCGCTACATCACGAATTCCGGTGGAAAAATGTATGCCGCCACGGTGAAAAAATTGCGGCAGCGGTTGCCCCAAACCGATATTTATCTGATGTACGGTCTCACCGAAGCGTTTCGCTCTACCTTTTTGCCGCCCGCCGAAGTGGAACATCGCCCGGAGTCCATTGGCAAAGCGATTCCCAATGTGGAAATATTTGTCATCAATGACGACGGCAGGGAATGTGCACCCGGTGAAATTGGCGAAATCGTGCACCGTGGGGCGTTAATTGCCAAAGGGTACTGGGGAAATCCGCAAAAAACAAACGCGGTTTATCGTCCCAATCCGCTGCTGCCGGAATGGCTGGGAGCGTCGGAAAAAGTTGTGTATTCCGGTGATTTAGGCTGGAAAGATGAGGATGGATTCCTCTACATCGTGGGGCGAAAAGATAACATGATTAAAAGCTCCGGACATCGCATCAGTCCGGACGAAATTACTGAAGTGCTGCTGAAAATGGACGGCGTGAGCAATGCCGCGGTGGTTGGCCTGGCAGACGAGCATTTGGGGCACAAAGTCGCTGCCTTCTTAGAAATCGATGCTGACCGGGAGATTTCACAGCGGGAATGCCAGGTTTTTGTTAAAAAATTTCTGCCGGCGCATATGATTCCCGCGATCGTTACTTGTCTCGAAAAATTCCCCAAAAACGGCAATGGGAAAGTGAATGTAAAGGCGTTAAAAGCACTGGCAACAAACGCTCAAACGGATATAAAATGATCAAACCTTCATGGATTGGTTCTCCCTCGTTACAACGTTTTTGCTTTGTAACGCAAGTTTCAAAAAAGTTCGGCTTTAAGCTATTTGGAAAAAGCAGCGCTTTTCGGAAAAAAGCGTTCAAAGCGGGAGCTTTGAACGCGGGAAGCGAGAGCTTTGAACGCGGGAAATGTCGATGACAAATCCCTCGTGGGTCAGCCAAATTGATTTAAATGCGTTGCTTGAACAGTTCGGTTCGCCGCTGTATGTTTACAATTTTTCTCAAATCCGGCAAACCTGGCAACGATTGAGCGCTGCGCTGCATCCGGCGATTCAGCTCTATTACGCTGTCAAAGCTAATCCTAATCTGGAGATTGTGCGGGAATTTGTCAACGCTGGGGCGGGATTTGACGTGTCGAGCGGCGGCGAGTTGGAATTGGTGCTGGCAAAGGGCGGCAATCCCGCGCAAATCAGCTTTGCCGGGCCGGGAAAAACCCGCGCGGAATTGCAAGCGGCTGTTCACGCCGGCGTCAAATTTTTGAGCGTGGAAGCGATTAGCGAGTTGGCGGATATCGAACAGATCGCCCGCGAATTTGGGCGCCCGGCGTCGATCATGCTGCGGGTCAATCCACGGTATCGCATCAAGGGATTTCAAATAAAAATGGGCGGCGCGCCTTCGCCGTTCGGCATAGACGAAGAACAATTAAACGATGTTTTACCGTCTGTCTTAAAATCTAAATATCTGAAATTAAAAGGGTTACACGTTTACGCCGGTACGCAGTTACTGGACGAAAACGCTATCGTTGAAAATACGCAAAAGATTTTGGAAATGGCGGAAAATTACAATCGTGCATTTCGCTGCGAGTTTGGGTACATCAATATCGGCGGCGGATGGGGCGTTCCGTATCACCAAAAAGATGGCCCGTTGGCGGAAGAACGGTTGATTTCCCTGCTTAACGAGCGCGTGGCCGAATTTAGCGTTGGTTTTCCGCGGACAAAACTGATCTTGGAATTGGGGCGCTATCTCGTTGGAAATGCCGGGGTTTACGTCACAACGGTTGTGCGGGTGAAAAAATCACGCGGCGTCAATTATCTCATCCTGGATGGGGGGATGAATCATTATTTGGCGGCGTCGGGAAATTTTGGCCAGGTGCTGCGCAAAAATTTCCCGATTTCCCGGGTCGATTCGCCGCCGCAAACCGCGGCAGGAGAGCGCTATCACATCGTTGGACCGCTGTGCACGCCGATTGACAGAATGGGCAGCAACGTGAATTTGCCGCAAACCCGCGAAGGCGATTTAGTGGTTTTTCCGCAGGCTGGGGCGTATGCGTACACGGCCAGTCCGTTGCAATTTTTGGGACATCCCGCCCCCGCGGAAGCGGCCATTGACGGCGATAAAATTTTTCAAATCAGGGAACGCATTGAAAAGTGGGCGTGATGAAAAAGGATTTTATTTGCAAATTTCTTTACGCATCCGGTGTATTAAAACTCATTCAGTGGGTCAATCATTTAAGGCAAAAACGCGTAACGATTTTGATGTTTCACCGGGTTGGAAAGTATTGTCCCGGCGAACCCGCGGGATTGCCGACGCTATTTGTGCAGCCGGAGAGCTTCCGGCAAATCGTCGATGTGATTCAAAAGCATTACACCGTTATTTCCATGAGCGAGTATTGCCGCCGAATTTCGAACAAAGAGCAGCTGCCCCGGAATTCCCTGGTGATCACTTTTGACGATGGCTATCGCGATAGTTTTAGAAACGCGTTTCCTCTTTTAAAGCAACATCATTTACCTTTTTTGCTCTACCTTCCATCCGCGCTTTTGAATGGCGGTGTCGATTACTGGTGGGATCGTTTGTATAATTTATGTGTTTCGTTACCGCCGAAGCAATTGATTGCCGGCATTACAGCCGCTCAATTGGAAAACGAGGTCGAAGCGGATTTGCGCCACGCAATTACCGACCGCTGGGAAGACCCACATTCCATGGCGCTGGGGTTTGTCGAAACCGTGGGTGATTTGCAGACATCACAAAAAAAGAAAGTTGTCTCGAAGCTGGAAAATATTTTTGCGGATATGACGAACACGCGCATGGAGGCGTCGGAAATAATGGATTTTTCCGATGTAAAAACGTTTCTGAAAATGGGCGGTGAGATTGGCTCGCACACCATCAGCCATCTTTTTCTGGATAAAGCACCGGAGACAATGGTTTGGGAAGAAGTTGTCACATCCAAAAAAGCAATCGAAAAAAAGCTGAATGTTGAGGTGTTGAGTTTTGCCTATCCGGCGGGGAAGGTTACCCGGGCAGTCCGCGACATTGTGGAAAAAGCCGGTTACCGGAATGCCTGCACCATAGCGGAAGGTGTCAATGACCGGCAGGATGACCCGTATCTTTTGAAACGGGTAAATGTTTCCGAGGAACTGATTGTGGATCGCGACGGCCGGTTTAGCGCGGCCATTTTCATGACGCGGTTGGTGTTGTCGGATTTCAAACGCTTCAAAGGCATCAAACGCTGGCGGTTTTTTTAAGCCTTTTCAAACGCCGGGATTGCAATAATTATTAACCCGGGGCGGTTTATAAATTTTCGTAAACCTCCAGCGTTTTTTTACCATTTATGAAAAAAATAAAAATCCTCTACATGATCGATTGGCTATACGATTTCGGCGGCTCGGAGAAACATTTATATCAACTGGCAAAGTATTTAAACCACGATAAATTTCAGTGCTTTCTCATTGCCTTCAAATATGAACCGCGGTTTATACAGCAATATTTTTCGAGCAACGGCTGCAAATTTTTGCCTTTTAAATTCAGTAAAATTTATAACTTGTATGCTTTTATGGCTGGGTATAAAATTGCCCGGTTTATCCAAAAAGAAAATATTGACATTGTCCAGACGTTTGGCATGGGCGCTGATAATTACGGCAGCCTGATCGGGCGGCTCGGTGGGGCGAAGTTAGTTATTTCCAGCCGCCGGGATATGGGAACTTATCGAAAAGGTCTCTATCGATTTGCAGATCGCGTCACCCGCCGATTGATACATCAGTATTTGGCTGTGTGTGACAGCGTCGGGGAAATCGTTAAAGCGAGCGGCGTGCCGGATGAAAAAGTGAGCCGCATTTATAACGGTATTGACTTTGCGGAATGGGATGGCGTTGCCATAAGCCCCGATGCTGCCCGAAAAAAATTAGGCATCGATCCCGCCAGCTTTGTGATTGGAAATATTTCCCATTTTCGCCGGGAAAAAGGGTATCATATTTTTTTTGAAGCGATAAAACGCGTCGCTGCTGTAATTCCCAATTTGCGTGTTTTTGCCCTTGGCGGCAACGGCGATGCTTATCAACCCAGCCTGGATTTCATAAAAAACGATCCGATTTTACGCAAAATTGTAGTAATCAAACAGGTCGATGAGATTCGTGAATATTTGTCGGTTTTCGATATCGCCTGTTTGACCCCGGTGAGTAACGAAGGCTTTTCCAACGCGTTGCTGGAAGAAATGGCAGCGGGGTTATGTGTGATCGCTACCGATGTCGGCGGCAATGCCGAGGCGATTGTCGATGGCGAGAGCGGCGTTGTAATCCCGCCAAATGATGTTGACGCATTGGCAAATGCGATGATAAAACTGTATCAGCAACCGGCGCTGCGAAAACGGTTGAGCAAAAACGCCCGCCTGCGTGTGCAACAGCATTTTACGATCGAAAAAATGATTGAAAATTACGAAAATTATTATCACAATAAATATCAAGGTGTTAAAAGCGACAATGAATAAACCAAACATTATTTTGATTTCTATCGACACTTTGCGTCACGATCATCTCTCCTGCTACGGTTATTCTCGAAAAACGACGCCGAATATTGACCAATTGGCGGAAGGCGGCGCGTTGTTCAAAAACGCCTATTCCACGGCGGTATGGACGCCGCCGGCTCACGCTTCGATGCTCACCGGTCTGTATCCCTGCCAGCACGGCGTGGTGGATCAAAACCGGCTGGCGGATGAT
>CAYVDX010000329.1:2314-5069 GCA_964450485.1 uncultured Calditrichaceae bacterium | reverse complement strand
TCCATTTCTACATCATCATCGTTTGTCCAACGCACTATCGTGCCGACGGAAACGGTTGTTTGTGCTGGGGAAAAAGTGTTATTCACAATGGAAATATCGACAACTGTTGATTGATTATTGGTTGATTTATCACTGCTTGAACAGGAATAAATGAATACGAACAACATAAATAAAAACAAATACTTGAAATTGTTTTCCATGGATTCCCTCGCTAAAAAGTTATCGTTACGGTATGTTAAAGTAAACGCCTAAATTTGCAAGAATATTCAGAAACGAATACTTGGCGGATTGCATAAAGTGTTAAAATTCTCCGGAAAAGGAGACGGAAAAGTTACGAATTTCCGCGATATTTTGCGCGATCACGGCGTGGTTATGATTCGTAGCATTTTTAACCTGGAACATGAGCATGAACTGTTTCCAATGCAAACGGGCGTTCAGATTTAAGGTTTCCTGGGCTACCCGTTCAAAATTTTTGAAAATGAAAACATTGTCAAAGCGGGAAATATAACGGTATTCCGTCTCGAGTGTAAGCGGTCCAAGCGTATAAGAAGGCGAGAAATACAAGCTGTATTTGGGACGATACGGCAAGGGATCGCCTTTGCTGAGGCGGCAGACCGGGTCATCCCCGCGGCTTTCGGCGTGCATGTAAGTGCCATTCCACAACAGATTGAGACGATTGTCGAACAATTGCACCTTAACCTGTGATTCCAGTCCGCGAATTTGAGCGCTCGGACAATTGCGAAATTGAAAAATCAGACCAAATTCGCTGACGCCGGTCAGTTCGACCATTTCAATTAACTGCTCATAATGACTCACAAACCCGGAAATCTCTGCTGAAATCTTATCTCCGAAGCGCTGGCGGACGCCGATGTCAAAAAGCGTGGATCGTTCCGGCTGTAAATCGGGATTTTTGAGAAGCGTGAAATCCTGATGATATTCGGTAAATCGCTCCATAATTGTCGGCACTCGAAAGCCCCGGCCGATGGAAGTGTGCAAAGTGGTGTTATTGAATAGCTCGTAGCTCAAACCGAATTTGGGACTGAGTTGGTTTTCCGTGGTGCTCTCACCGCCTTTTAATGACAGCATATAAACATCGTAGCGCAAACCGGCATTCATTTGCAATGCGCGGGTCAACTTCCAGGTATCCTGGAGATACGGTGAAAAGCCATCCGCGGTGCGTTTGCCGTAAACAGTTGCCTCTGTAACATCGCGGCGGTAATCGACGCCAAGGGAAACGTCATGCTTTTGCGTGGGCAGCCAACTCGCGCGCAGTTCTCCGGAAAATCCCAGGGCCGGTTTGAACTGATCGGTAAGATTGAACGGTAATCCCAACAATTGTGAGTTCAGGGAAAAGCGGGCTGTGGTTAAAAATGTTGGCGAAAAGGGTTTATTATAAACCGCCGAAAAAAGATAGCCGTTGACCGCGACGTCCAAACCTGTGAACTGGTTTTCCAGGGCGTGATTTTGATCTTTCCAGAAAAAGAACAGTTCCCGCTCGTCGCGGTTATAGGCAAAAAACAGGGATAATTTGGAGCCGTCGCCAAAATTGATAATGGGCCGGGTGGTAAAATAGGTTCGGCTCAACTTGTTGCTTTCGCGATAGCCGGTGGTAAAATGCCGGGATAGCGAAAACCGCAGGCCGACGGGCCCGATGGTTTGGCTGTAGCTGGCGTCGGTGCGATAAAAATAGAGTGTTTTGTCCGTCCATTTCCATTGCGCAACGGATGGATCATCGTAAACGCCATAGCTGGCGCGAAAGGCAAAATGCGGTTTGACGGTCGGTTTGCGGTTGATCAAATTGACAACCGCGCTGGCGCCGCCGGAGCCGTAGAGCACCGATGCCGCGCCCTTGAGCACTTCGGCACGCTCCAGTTCCGTGACCGGCAGAAAATCCCAATTGGCGCGTCCCATATCGCTGGTGAGCATGGGCACATCGTCGATGAGCATCAGCACCCGGCTGCCGCCGAGATCCAACAGGCTGTAACTGGTTCCACCGCGCACGCTGATCGTTTCTGAAAGCAGATCAACCGAGGGCAGTTGCTGCAAGGCGTCGGTCATCCGTAAATAATTCCGTTTGGTAATCTCCGAGGCGGGCAGTACATCAACGCTATTTGCCGCTTCGCTGAGATTTTCGGCCCGCCGAGAACCGGTAATAACGACCTGATCAAAAAGCACGGCAGAGGCTTTCAACGAAAAATCAGCGGTGACTTGTTGGTCTGCCTTGACGGAGATCGTCGCCTTTCGCGCGGAATAACCAATATAATCCACGCGAATTTTCCATGAACCGGCCGGAACATTGTCAATGATGTACAAGCCGTCCTCATCGCTGCCCGCGCCCAGCAATGTGCCTTCCACGCTCACATTTGCGCCGGGCAACGGCTGGCCGGTTGCCGCGTCCACGATCCGCCCAATGATGCGACCGCTCGCGGAATCGGCAATCGCCGGAACAGCAAACAACGTCAAAAACAGAAACGCCAGACAGCGGTAAAAAATACCCGAGTGTTTGTGCCTGAACGGTGAATATGGCAGTTCCGTATTCACGGAAAGAAATTTTTCACGATACATTTTTTTCTCCAAAAGAATTCATAAACCGCAAAGGCGCGAAGACGCAATTTTTGAAAGAAGCTTTCCGAATATCTATAAATCAGCGTCTATCAGCAAAAAAACCGCGGCGAAACCTTTCCATCAAAAATTAAAATCAGCGGTGAAATCAATATCGGAAATGGACGCGCCTTCCGGTACAATGACCGTTCCG
>CAYVDX010000329.1:0-2304 GCA_964450485.1 uncultured Calditrichaceae bacterium | reverse complement strand
GGCGTCCGAGGAGTCCGGGTAAAAACCGATCAACTTCATATCCTCAAAAGACGTATCAAAACCTTTCCAGAATAATCCCACAAATCGAATATTGATCGGAAATCTGTTCAGCAGCGAGGAGACCTCAAGTTGATAATCACTTTTTGAAGTCGCGAGGGGAAAGGGCAGCGATACTAAATTCAGCGGATTCAAATTCGGAAAAAGATTAATAAAGGTATCAAATTTTTGAATCGAACCGGAGGCGGGTTTTTGATCGAGGGTCACCAGGATGACAACCTGTGTATCCGATGGCGGTGCGCCCAAATAAGTAATATCGCCGCGAATTTTGCCATCGGGATTCGCAAACAGCCACAATCCCAGAAAATCGACATTTTCAACGACGCCTTCGTCCTGGGTGATATTCACGGGAAATACATCAATTGACGGCGTGGGAATTAAAGAAACGCCGTAAACGCCCATCAAACCGTCGAATGACCAGGAGGAGTTTTTCGGTTTCCACAAGAGAACAATCCCGGGGTAATTCCCCGGCGGCATGGCAAGGTCGTATTCTATCGACGTCGCGCCGGTTGAATCGGGTTCGGGATTATAATTCAACGGTTCGCTAAAAATAACATCCCCAAGACTTGACGGGGGAATATTGCGCAGTGCCGCCAGCCGAACTTCATCGACTTCCGGGGGTCTGTTTCCCGGGTCGAAGTAAGTTATTTTACCGCTAATTCCGGTTGTCAGGGGCGCCAGCCCTTTATCAAACTCGCAGGTCGTAAAAAGCAAGGTTAGCAGTAATAAAAATGCGAACTTTTTCAAGCTTTTAGCTTCAATTCTTTGCAAAACAACCATCCTGTATCATGTTTTTAGACTTATTTTTGCCGGAAGATATTTACTCTTTGGTGCGATTGCAAGAAAAATTGACGGAAAAGCGTTGTCGTTATCTAAATTCTGTTTGTATTTTGGTTTGTCTGAAAAATTATTATGTGTATTTTCAATACGCGATTGTTGTGTCAGGCTTACAGTGGGCTTTAACAATTTTCATCAATTAATATTAGACCTGAATTATTCACCGCAGCGTAAAAAGAGATCGCAAAGAAAAGTGAAAAGTAATTATTTTTTTTGAATTTAGAACCGATGTTGTTTTTTATTTTGACAAACGGAAAAATGTTTTTATAACTTCATAATAAACAGCTCTGCGCTCTCCTTTTCTCTGCGGTTTATGAATTAATCAAGTTAAGCAGCAGAAAATAAATTTGAGTTAAAAAATGGACAAGCAAAATATTTCTCAGGTAAAGTCCGTGCAAAATCATTCTCGAAAAGAAGTTTGGAAAATGTTCGACCGCATTGCTCATCGTTACGATTTACTCAACCGGCTGCTGTCATTCGGACAGGATATCATTTGGCGAAAGCGTGTGGCAAAACATCTTCCTGTCCGGAATGAATTGCACATACTTGATGTCGCAACCGGCACGGGCGATTTGCTGATAACTTTGTTTGAGCAGAATCCCAATGTTCAGTCCGGCGTCGGGATTGATATGGCGGAAAAAATGTTAGCTTTTGGTCGCCCGAAGTTACAAAAGCACGGCGTCGCCGATCGATTTTTTCTTCAAACCGGCAATGCGATGGACATTCCCTTCGGGGAAAATACTTTTGATGCGACAACCATATCTTTCGGTATTCGGAATGTTGCGGATGTGTTAGTCGGACTGAAAGAAATGCGGCGGGTGCTCAAACCCGGCGGGCGAGCCATCGTGTTGGAATTTTCCCTGCCCAAAAACAAATTGATGCGCCATTTATATCTTTTTTATTTCCGGCACATTCTCCCCCGCCTCGGCGGGCTCATTTCCGGTGACAGTTTTGCCTATCGCTATCTGAACGAGACGGTGGAAACGTTTCCTTATGGCGAAGATTTTTGCAAATTGATGCGACATGCCGGTTTCCAAAATGTGGGGATGACGCCGCTGACGTTTGGTATTGCCACGATTTACCGGGGGGATAAATAACGTGGAGCGTGGAGCGTAAGGCGTAAAGCGAAAAACGGAACGGAGTGCAGACTTTAGTCTGCTTCCTTGCGGGATAAAAATTGAACGTGATGCGTGATGCGTGATACGTAAGGACTTGTTTTTTCACGAATTACGAATCACGTATCACGATCCACGTATCACTTACCACCCTTTAGTTTCCACTATTCAGGGAAATCTCGTAAACGACGGGCGAATGATGGATGTCTTTCGTGGAAAAAACACACTCGATTTGAAAATTACCCGTTTCAAATGTAGGCGGCATGTCAATCACTGCTTTTTGAATTTTCCCGCG
>CAYVDX010000328.1:0-5074 GCA_964450485.1 uncultured Calditrichaceae bacterium | reverse complement strand
AAAACGCCCTTTATCGAATTGACCGCGTTGATGACCCGGGTTAAGTGCGGAAGGTTTTTTACCTCGACAATTATTTTGCCAATTGCAAGCTTATCCTTCGCCTGGATGTCCAAATTCATAATATTGATATTCTTATTCGCCAATGCTTGTGTAATATCCCGAATTAAAAATTTTCGATCTTCTCCCAAAATTGAAAGCTGAACCCGGAAATCCTCTTCAACTTCGACCGTCCAGGCAACGGATATCGTCCGGTCTTTATTGTTGACAAGGCTTAACATGTTGGGACAATTCCGCCGGTGAATGGTTACGCCCTTGCCCTGGGTAATGTAACCCAAAATATCATCACCGGGAACCGGTTCGCAACATTTGCCAATATGCACCATAATGTTATCCATCCCCTGAACGCGGATGGCGGAATGATTGCGATTCCGCCGCAAAATTTTTTGCAGCAGCGATTCTTTTTTCGGTTCCGGCTGTGGTTCGGAAATCGCGGAAATCACTTTTTCAATGGTCACTTCCCCGCGCCCGATAGCGGCTTTCAGGCTTTTAATGTTTTCATAGTCCAGCTTTTCCGCGGCTTCCTGCAAACGTTCATCATGATATTTGATCTTAAAACGGCGAAAATATTTCATGAGAATTTCTTCGCCTAACTTAATGCTGTGATCAAACTGAACTTCCCGCAAAAACCGGCGCACATGATGCCGCGCTTTGCTGGTTTTCACAAAGGTCAGCCAATCCTGGCTGGGCCGCTGGTTCCCGCTGGTGATAATTTCTATCATTTCACCGCTGTTGAGCGTGTATCTTAAAGGAACAATTTTGCCGTTGACCTTTGCTCCGATGCAATGCATTCCAATGTTTGAATGGATTTGAAACGCAAAATCAACCGGCGTTGAACCCTGTGGCAAACGAATCACATCCCCACGCGGGGTAAACACAAATACTTCGTTCTGGTAAAGATCGATTTTCAGAGATTCAATAAAATCCTCGGCGTCAACCATTTCTTTTTCATTATATTGTTCCAGCAATTGGCGCACCCAATTTAGCTGTTTTTCCATATCGTCTTTTTTGCGATCCGGTTGACCTTCCTTATAAAGCCAGTGGGCGGCGATTCCCATCTCTGCGATGCGGTGCATTTCCTGGGTGCGAATCTGGATTTCGATCATGTGCCCTTCCCAATCGGCGACCGTTGTGTGCAGCGATTGGTAGCCATTGATTTTGGGCATGGCGATGTAATCTTTAAATCTTTCATAAACAGGTGTATAGAGGTTGTGCACCAATCCCAGAACGTAATAACACTCTTCAACGCGGTCAACGATAACCCGGATCGCCAACAGGTCATAAATTTCCTCAAAAGGCTTGTTGCGGGCTTTGATTTTTTTGTAAATGGAATACATGTGTTTGGCGCGCCCATAAACGGTCGCATTGATATTATGGGCGGCCAGCTCCGCATTGATCGGTTTTATAATTTTGCGAATGTAGGCTTCCCGCTCTTCGCGTTTTTGGTTCAAACGCCGTTTTAGATCGATAAATGATTTATTATCCAGATATTTAAAGGACAAATCCTCTAATTCGCTTTTGACGCGCTGCATCCCAAACCGGTTTGCCAATGGTGCGTACACATCCCTTGTTTCCCGGGAAATTCGCGAGCGTTTGTGATCGGGCATCGCGCCTAATGTTTCCATGTTATGCAGCCGGTCGGCCAGTTTAATGATGATCACCCGGACATCCTTTGCCATGGATAACAACATTTTACGGAACGTTTCCGCCTGGCGCGATTCCCTGCTGAGCCCCTTTCGTCCGGAAATTTCAGTGATTTTGGTCACGCCGTCAACCAACTGACGGATCTGGCCGCCAAATTCTTCTTCAATTTCCTCAAAGGTATAAGGCGTATCTTCAACGACATCATGCAGCAAGCCGGCGGCAATGGTGGTCGTATCCATTCGCATCATTTCCGCCAGAATTTTCGCAACATTCAAACAATGTTGATAGTAAGGTTCACCGGATTGACGTTGTTGATTGCGATGCGCCCACAAGCCAAAGGTATATGCCTTAGACAAAAGTTCTTCATCAAAAACAGGATTGTACTCCCGCACTTTTGCAATCAACTCCGCAAACTGCGGGTCAAACTGCTCCCGAAGCTTTTGATAACCGGCCTCGTGGGTATCGATGGTGTCTAAAACATGCATATCAAATAATTATTTTTTTTTTTAAGCGGTTTATAAACGACTTTTTGTATCAAAAAAAAAATACGCATTCTCGCGCGTTGATGGAAAATGAAATATTTGCTTTATTTAACTCGACAATGTTAAATTGGATTTTTTGACAGGATTTACAGGATTAAACAGGTTTATTATTTAAAGATTTGTTGATCATTCTTTTGAAATATCCTGTATATCCTGTTGATCCTGTCGAGATCCTTTTAAATTTAACATTGTCAAGTTAAGATTAAATCGTTTTAAACCTTTTCGCCACTACTTACCGCACATTTTGAAATATTGTGCTTTTAATTCAAGCCTTCTGTTAATAAACTTCTGGAATAACAAGAAAGCTAAGACTTATGAGCAGAAAACTCAAGTTTATTTTCCGGATTACAGGCATTTCTGAATATTCTAATTTTATTCTCCATTCTATCTTTAGTAAAATTATACGATTAAGTCAATAAAAATTTCCAAAAGTTCACCAAATTGTCAAAAGGACGCGCGATGAATCAATTACACAAGGCCGCACGAGTTGCGGCGCGGGACTGCCTGGGACTAAAGTCCGATGAGACGGTTTTGATTGTTACCGACCAACCCCGGCGAAAAATCGGGATGGCATTATTTGAAACCTGCCGGGAATTCGCCCGGGAATCCATCTACATGGAAATGACGCCGCGAAGCGTAAATGGCCAAGAGCCGCCGGATGCAATTGTTGAAGCGATGAAGGCCGTTGATGTGGTCATTTGCCCGACCAGCACATCGCTGACACACACGGATGCGCGCCGCAAGGCTTGCAAGGCAGGCGCGCGCGTCGGCACCATGCCGGGCATTACGGAAGACATTTTGATTCGCACCATGCGGGCGGATTATCACAAAGTGGCGCGGCGAACCCGGATAATTGCCGACATCCTCACCCGCGGCAAAATTGCCCGCATCACCACGCCGGCGGGCACGAACATCCGCATTCCCATTAACGATATTACCGCAATACCATCCACCGGTTTGGTTTTGGAACCGGGAACGTTTGGCAATTTGCCATCCGGCGAGGCGTATTTAATGCCGCGGGAGGGCGAAGCAGAGGGCGTCTATGTCGTTGACGGATCGCTGGCCGGCATCGGTCGGGTTACGGACGAACCGGTGAGAATAACCGTGGAAAAAGGAACAGCCGTGCGCATCGAGGGCGGCCGGCAAGCGCGATTATTTGAAAAAACCGTTGAAAAAATCGGCCCGATGGCGAGAAACCTCGCCGAGTTGGGCGTTGGCGCAAACGATATGGCGGAAATCAAGGGAACGGTGCTGGAAGACGAAAAAGTGCTGGGAACCGTGCATCTTGCCCTGGGCAACAATGTTTCCATGGGCGGGACTTGTGATGTTGCGTTTCATGTGGACGGAATCCTGCTGAACCCCACCCTGGTGATTGATGATGAAATTCTGTTAAAAGACGGCAACATGCTCGTTGAGCCGTTTTAATCGAATTCATGGATAAGCTTTATTCCGCTTCGCCGAACATTTTTTGTAATCAAATCCGTAGGGGTGTTTAATTCAACGCCCCTGCACAGCAATTTTGCTGATATAAATAAATACCGTCGGAAAATTTTATGATACCGAAGATACGTGATCATTTTAATCAACATTTCAGCGAAGCGCAATACCGGGCAATGATTGCCGACATCAACAAAAGCTGTGGAAATTGCCTGGATTTCCGGGTATGCGAAACGCCGATTTTTTTCTCGGAATCCTTCACCCGTGAACTGATCAATGCCGGTGAAACGATTGTTGACGAAATTATGTCGCCGCGGTTGTTAGCGCAAACCGACAATGGAATACCCCGGGGAATGTTCGTGCCCAATCCCCCGCCGCACCCTGATTTTCTGGCGATAGATTTTGCCGTCACCCGCGACGACGGTAATTTTATCCCAAGGCTCATTGAACTACAGGCTTTTCCGACAACGTTCTGTTTTGAATATTTTTTAGATCAGAAAATCCGTGAATATTTTGAAATACCGCCGCCTTGGACTTGTTATTTTAATGGCATTCGTCGTGACGATTTTTTGGAACATTTGCGAATTATTCTGCTCGGCGATCATCAACCCGAGAATGTAATTTTGCTGGAAATCGATCCGGATGCGCAGAAAACAAGAATTGACTTTGCATTAACCGAGCGATTTTTGGGTATCAAAACCGTCTGCGTTACGAAAATTGTTCAACACGGCAATCGCTTATTTTATCGCCATTCCGGGAAGGAAATCGCCATTCACCGTATTTATAACCGGGTTATTTTTGACGAATTGATTCACAAAAACATTTCCTATAATTTTCATTTCCGTGATGAATTGGCCGTGGAATGGGTTGGGCATCCCAACTGGTTTTTTAAAATAAGTAAATTTATTTTGCCATTACTCCACAACCGCTATTCCCCCAAATGCTATTATCTTTCGGAATTAAGTCGCTATCCCGAGGATTTACACAATTATGTTTTAAAACCGCTATTTTCATTTGCCGGGAGCGGCGTGCAAATCGATATTTCGGAAAGCGCGCTCGATTCAATCGAGGACAGAGCAAACTACATTCTTCAGCAAAAAGTAAAATATGCGCCGTTTATAAAAACCCCTGGCAATCCCGCCAACGCGGAAGTAAGAATGATATATTTCCGGAGCGACAAACCGCGTTTGATGACCAACCATGTCCGCGTCAGCAAGGGACAAATGATGGGCGTGGATTTCAACAAACTGCAAAAATGGGTGGGTTCAACAATGGGTTATCATCTACCGATTTAATGAAATCCATGGTATCACCGTCCAGCAAAAAAAAAATCAACCAGTACTGGATTTACGACAAAAGTCAACGAATCGTCCCCACAGGTGCACGTCTGTTTT
>CAYVDX010000327.1:0-5080 GCA_964450485.1 uncultured Calditrichaceae bacterium | reverse complement strand
CCTAAAATTTAATCACAAACCCGTTGGTTATTTCCAAATCATGTTTTTCCACGCCGTCCGGCGGTTCGTTATCGAAACGAAAGTTTAGCGCCGTGCGAAAGGCAACGATTTTGGAAATATTAAACTCAAAACCGCTGTTTGAGAGAATGCGAAAGTCCGAAGCGCTTTTCGGGGCAACCTGGTAGTAGCTGATTGAATTGACGCTCAACCGTGAATCGATCTGCCAGCGCAGGGAAAGATAGTTGGTGGAGCGGAGCAGGTTTGTTGCGTTTGCCGTCGCGCCCACGCCCAGGGATTCGTGTTCATACATTAACCCTACGCCTAAAAACAGGCGCATTTTTGCCGGACGGTTTCCCGGCGTATCGCTGCGAAAATAGCCGAGGCGAACCCCGCCGCCGATCAGTTCGCGATTGTTTAAATCGATAAAATCATTAAACGCTTTCTGGACAAACACTTCGACGCCGTGACGGTCTTTTAGCTTGCGCGTCAGTCGCAGGTGCAAAAATCCCTTGTTGAGAAATACGCGCTTCGCCTGCAAGCCGCGCTGGTAATTCCCAATCAGAAACACATTGTAACGCGGTTTATTGTAATCAATGCGCGCCCCGGTTTTTATCTTGAGAAAATCGGTGTTGCCGGAATTATACGACACATCCGCTTTTACATTCCCCGACCATTCCGCATCAATATTTTTTCGCAGCGCTTCGATATTTACCTGGGCAAATCCATTTTGGCAGATAAACAAAGCGGCGATAAAGCAGAAGCAACTTTTTATGCAATCCCTTGTCATTGGCATATCCTTGATCAATCAAAATTTTTCATCTTTTTTCAAAAAAATGAACCGGAAAACTTAAAACGTATCCCTCGGTAAACCAAACTGTAATATTTGATTTTATCTTAAAAATTTCGGGTAATAAAGGATTCGGCGGAATCATTTGTTGGCGGAATCATTAAATTCATAAAAAATAATCATTTTGCCCTTAATTTTTCTGTCAAAAGCGGAAAGACAACCCCTAAGTTGCGACCTTAAACCGCTTAACGGTATTCAATAATAAATCCAACATCCTAAAAATGATAAGGCGCGGTTGTACTGTGACGCATCCTCATGGCGCAACGGTTGCTACAGATAAAACCCGCGAAACGAATGATTCGTAACAACGAAAAAATAAATTCCGCATTTATGAAAGAAAGATGACCCGTCACCTTAATGAAAATATTGTTGTCTTTGTGCGGCAAAACAGGAATTTTGAAACAAAGCGCCTGAATCGTTTCAATCTCTTTTGCTGAATCAGCGGCGATTTACCCGTGACGATGATTTATTATTATATAAAATAAAAAGAAGGTATTTAAAAAATTCATCATTATCATCATTATGTTGTTAAAGATGTTAAAAACGGGTTAAGTCTATATTATACAGTAATACGATTGTTTAAAAAATGTTCACTTTTTGCAATAGAGGTGTGGCGCGATTGTTTAACCCGAAGCACCGGGCTTAAAAATGTATCTTCTATTCAACAAATCTTTTTCACAACCCACAAGTTTTTAACAATATTTTAACAGGATTTTAAACAAGTTTTTAACATATTTGAGTCGCATTACAGAAGTCAGGGCGCTTGGATCGCTGTTCAGATTTTTTTTGAAACGCACACATTTATTTCTCGCTGCTGTTTGCGGGTTATTCAGATTGCTATTATGTTAACGACAAAAATTTGTTATTGCAATTGCCGGATAAGAATCTTACAATATTAAAATTTAAATCAAAGGGGATTGATGATGCAAAAGGGCGTAATCAAAATGCTGAACCCGGTCAAGGAATTTGGGTTTATTACCACGGAAGATGATGACGACCTCTATTTTTCTTTTCGTGACATGCACCCAAAATCCCGCAACGCTCGGCTGCACGAGGGAATGCAGGTGGGTTTTGATATGAAACGCGAGATTCGCGGCGACCGGGCTGTGAATGTGCGGGTGCTTTAGAATGGTGCGTCAGTGTTTAAGTTTCCGGTGTTATTGTAGATTGCGCATGAAGAAGATAAAGATCATCGCGGGATGCAATGATTAAAAATGAATATTTTTGACATTGACTGAAACGGAGTAAGAATCTGTATATGTATCAATGATATTATAAAAAGAATCATAATCGGGATTTTTCCACTTTCCAAAATTAATTGAAAGGTATTTCAAATCAATGCCGATCCCATAAGTGATGATCGTCTGGTCAACGGGTCGAACAGGTTCATAGCGCAGTCCGTAACGCAGGCTGATTCGGTTAAAAATGTTGGTTTCCAAACCAAAATGATAAACGGCTTCTTTTAAGGTTTTGCCTTTCCAGGCGGTAAACAACGCCTTGTAAAAGGGATCATATTCCCGCTTTTCTTCATCAAAACGAATCAATCTTTTTTCAAATTCAAATAATCCCCGAAAATGTAATTTGGCTAAAATTTGCTGATAAGCCATTCCGAAATACAGGGTTTGCGGTAACGGCCGCTTAATTGGAAATTTTCCAAAATCCATTTCAAGACCGGTGTTTTTTAATGCCAGGCCAATGCTAAAAATACTTTTCTGTTCAGGTGCTAATTGATTAAAATCGGGACGTTTATCAAAAACGGCGCTTGCCGGTAAAATCCAGTTTAGCCCCAAATCCAGTGCGACCCCGGAATTTCTTGCGCCAAAACGTGAATCAACTAAATATTTCGCATTTATTCCCCATAAAAGATTCTTTTTTAACCGGGTGCCGAACGAAAATCCTACGATGGTTTCATTGATATTGGAAAAATATGATTCTCCCGTATCGTTTTTGTATGAAGAATGATCATTGAATCTTTGCAAAAAGAATCCGATGTTTTTGTTTTTTTCTACTCTACCCGATACACCAATGGCATAATATTTCATATTGCGTTCTTTAAAAATTGAATTTCTATTTCTTTTTAATGAAGCAAATCCGCGGTACAAAGAAAACGCTTCCCAGGTTTTGGCACGATTAACATGCGCGGGATTCAACAAAATACCCTGGCTCCCGCCGGAATAGGAAGTTACGCCGGTTTCGCCCAGGGCAGCAGCCACCGGATCGCCGATATTGGTTCCCAAAAAGGGCATTGCGATTGGCGTGTCAAAATAATAAAATTGGGCAAAACCGGGCGAAATTTCAAAAAAGATCAGCAATAAAAACAAAAGTTTAGCGTTCATCTCGAAATCCTCTTTTTAATCTCCCGAAGCGTTGTTATCTTTTAAAATATAGAAAAAAATAAACAGCGATTATTATACGAAATTTGCCTCTTTTTGAGAAATAGAGATGCCGCTAAAACAATTAAATCAAACGATTACAGAATGCAGGCGCTGCCCGCGGCTGGTGGCGTGGCGGAAAAAAGTAGCCCGGGAAAAAACCCGCCGCTTTGCCGTTTGGGATTATTGGGGCAAACCGGTTCCCGGTTTTGGCGATCCCCGGGCGCGGCTGCTGATTGTGGGACTGGCTCCGGCGGCCCACGGCGCCAATCGCACCGGGCGCATGTTCACCGGCGACCGAAGCGGGGACTGGCTCTTTCGCGCGCTTCACAAAGCGGGCTTTGCCAACCAGCCCGCCTCCGAAAGCCGCGATGATGGGTTGCAACTGCGGGATTGCTACATCACCGCGCTGTGCCGCTGCGCCCCGCCGGCCAACAAACCCACGTCGGAAGAATTCGCCAATTGCAGCGATTACCTGGCCCGGGAGTTGACATTTTTCCGCAAGCAATGGCGGCAAAACCGTGGCGGCGGAGCCGTTTTGTGTCTCGGACAACTCTCCTACCGCTACACGCTGCAACAATTTGCCGCCGCGGGTATTTCCGTGCCCAAACCCCGCCTCAAGTTCACCCACGGTCTGGCCGTGCCGCTCGCGGATGATTTCGCTCTGTTTTGTTCCTTCCATCCCAGCCAGCAAAACACTTTCACCGGCAAACTCACCGAAGCCATGTTTGACAGCGTTTTTACGAAAATCAGGTTAAACCTCCAGGGTTTCTAAAACCCTGGAGGTTTGTTGGTTTCATTTTTTTACGTTTTGTCTTGGGATAAAAACGGCCTTAAATTTAAAGCTTTGGTAGTAACTACCCAGGTTGTTTAGGCAGTAGATTTTATCGAATTGATTGGTCAACTCAGGCGCTCGGGGCATTTTATGCCTCATTTTTCCGTTTTTCCGACAGCCTATCCACCTGAGTCGTTTCAGTGTCGTAAATAAATCATTAACAAAAGGAGAATCTGACATGCCTACGTATGACTATAAATGTAAAAAGTGCGGTCATCGTTTTGAGGCGTTCCAGCGCATGACGGATGAGCCGCTAAAAGCGTGCCCGGAATGTCAGGGCGAAGTGCAGCGTTTAATCACTGGCGGGACGGGATTAATTTTTAAAGGTTCCGGTTTTTATATTACGGACTATAAAAATGACGCAAAAAGTAATGGAAAGGAGACGGCGGCCAAAACAGAGAGTAAAAAAGATAGCAGCGCAAAAGCAAAAGACAAAGCATCCAAAAGCAAAACATCCTCGTCAATTTCGAAGGAGGGATAAAATTTAAAACGACGGTAAAGTGAAAAACCGCTGTTATTCTTTTTGAAAAACCAACAATACACCATTCGTATTTGTGTAGCAATGGATATAGAAACCGTTGAAAAGGGACGGCTTGCGGCAAACGACTTACATAACGCTTGCTACACAACTACAACCATTCATTCAATTTTACAACGTTTTTAGGAGAAGCTAATGTACAAACACATTCAAGTTCCTGCTGAGGGAAAATCGATTACATATGAAAACGGGCAATACATCGTCCCGGACAACCCGATTATTCCGTTTATCGAAGGCGACGGCATTGGGCCGGATATTTGGCGAGCCTCGCAGCGCGTATTTGACGCGGCAACGGCAAAAGCTTATGGCGGCAGGCGCAAAATATCCTGGATGGAAATTTACGCCGGCGAAAAAGCGCAATCGATTTATAAAGAATGGCTGCCGGCTGATACACTGCAGGCGATTCGCAATCACACCATCGCCATTAAAGGACCGTTGACAACCCCGGTCGGCGGCGGTTTTCGCAGTTTGAACGTGGCGATTCGCCA
>CAYVDX010000326.1:0-5088 GCA_964450485.1 uncultured Calditrichaceae bacterium | reverse complement strand
ACACCCGCAAATGTTAAAACAAAACGGCGATTAATCTGTTTCGACAATCACTTTAGCGCAATTATTCAAGGGATTGCGCGGTGTAAACGCTGTGCATTGCGACACCTCTTTTGTTGATCCTGTCAAGGGATTATTCATCAGAAATATTCCGTTGATGGAATTGATAAAATGTTCGGCTGAAGAAATTTTTTTCTTGTTGTGTACCGGCGACCGGCCCTCTGAAAAAGCGCGCCTGGGGTTACAAAATGAATTGCAAAGTCGATCCAGCGTTCCGCCTTATGTCTGGAATATTTTGGATACCTTGCCAAAGGATACTCATCCGATGACAATGTTGAGCATTGCCGTGTTGTCAATGCGCAGAGAATCGGTATTTGAGAAAAAATACCTGGTCGGAATGCCAAAAGATGAACACTGGGAGGCCACGCTGGAAGACGCCCTTACCATCTTAGGAAGACTTCCAGTTATTGCCGCGGGTATTTATCGGCGATATATTCTAAACGAATCGTTACCCGCTTCCCGCCCGGACTTAGGATTCTCAGATAATTTTGCTTATTTGTTAGGCGTCGGCAAATATTCCGGTGCATTCGGAGAATTTATCCGGCAATTTGTAATCGTTCATTCTGACCACGAAGGCGCAAACGCCAGTGTGCTCACCAGCCGAATTGTTAATTCTTCCCTTTCTGATTTATTTTATAGCCTTTCCGGTGCAATGAACTGCCTGGCGGGGCCGTTACACGGACTCGCCAACCAGGAAAGCGTCAAATTTTCGCTACAAATTCTTGAAAAATTTACGGGCACGCCCACGGATGAGGATTTAAAAGTATATATTGAGACGCTTTTGCAGTCCGGTAAAGTTATCCCCGGATTTGGTCACGCTGTTTTACGCGATCACGATCCCAGGTTCCAGGCAATGTTTGATCTCGCGCAGCAAATTTGCCCTGACGATCAATTGTTCACAATTACGGAAAAACTATCCCGCCTTGTGCCGCCGCTTTTATTAAAACAAGGAAAGGCTAAAAACCCCTACCCTAATATCGATGGGATTTCCGGAACCTTGCTTTATTATTTTGGCATTCGCGATTTGCGGTTTTATACCGTCATGTTTTCAGTTGCGCAATCCTTAGGAATTTGCGCTCAATTAATACTTAACCGGGCGATTTTTAGTCCGATTTTTCGCCCGAAATCCGTAACAACCCAATGGCTGCAAGAGCACTTCCGTACTCACACCGACACATAAGATTCACCCTAACCGTACCCAGGCGACGTATTTGTGCAGCCATCATCCGCCGATGGATAAATCCAACGGTTCAGTGAAGTAAGCATCATAAATGATGCTGCAAAATCAGGACGCCGGATTCCCGGAGTTCTTGCCTTCTTGAGCCGGGCGGTTTATCGTCCGGCGGATGATAGAGTGATGTTGCTACACAAATACCAGGCAACCGAATTTTGTAACATGCCTTGTTTCTGATAAAAAAAATTGAAAAAAAATAAAATTTTTGAGAATTTTATTATGGAGTCCTCTCTTATTTAATAACACGGAAGTTCAAGGAAGAGACACTAAAAATATTCCGGTCGGAAACAATCGTTTATCAAGCTTTTCGCAAGCGCGCTCGCACTTTCAACGAATCCATTAATGAAACAAGGAGCCAAAAATGCAAAAGAAAATGATGTTTTCCGGTAATGAAAACCATCGAATTACATTGGCGGATGTCAATGTGCTTACCCAAAACTTCCGCGAGAACTATGCACATAGTGGAATTTTAGGCGGTTATATTAACACAACAGCTCTCCAGGAAATCGTGGCGCAAAAAGATGCCGTAGGCGTGCGTTACTATTATGCCATCGATGAATCAGATACCCCGGTATTGATATTCGTCGGCGCAAACGCATCCGGGCAGGATTTGTTAGACGGAAGGTTAGCCGTTTCCGCCGCCCCCTATTTTCGGGATGACATCCGGCGTCAACCGGTTCCGCAAGATCAAATTGACCTGGAGCGCGCATCAATATTGACGCGAAATTATCGCAAGGCAAATCGCAAATCATTAATAAAAGGCGCTTTCTTTGGAAAAAACGGTATTCAACAGCTTGTGGGCCATGAGGGGATGCTCGGCATTCGCTATTTTTACGGATTGGAAGCAGACGGCAAGCGCGTGTTGATACTCACCGGCGTTTCTCACACCGGGAAAGACATGGTTGAACAGATTTTGCTCGAACGTGGAATTCCCTGCCCGCCGTACTGCGCAGACTTTAACCCGCTTAACAGCAATGCCAAAATTCACAAGCAGACGGCGTTGTCACAAACACGCTAAAATGATTCTATCATTTTTACAGTGTTGGCGGAATGCGTTGGTAAGAAAACAAACCCGGGTTGTTCGACCCGGGTTTGTTTTGTTATCCGACAAAATTTTCAAAATTTCGTGCTTTTTCTAAAAAGAAGAACTAACTTCAAACGAATGACGCATGGAGAAACAAAACGAAAATATAAATTTTCTGTTTCAAGCACTTTGAAAAAAATAACACTCAATGATTTTCCGGTAACGCTATGAAACACATTGTTTTTGCGTCTCTCTTAAACCTACCTCCGTTGGTATTACTGGGTTCCTTATCAATTTTTGTCACTTTTATTGTAGCATTATGCTTTTGCAAAAAATTTGATAAAAGCACAAAGCTATTTTTTAGCTACCTTACTTTATCCGCAATATTTGAAACAATTATGATAATATGGGTTGTAAAAGGTGAAAATAATTTATGGATCTCACATATATTTACCCCCATTGAATATGGATTGTTGGCTTATCTGTTATCTTATTGGCAAGAAAATCACACAATCAAAAAATTGATGAGATACAGTATTCCAGTTGTTATTATACTGATAATAAGCCTAAATTTATCGGGTATTGAACCTACCAACATTTTTGACTATATCAGCATTCCGATAACTTCACTGTTACTTACAGCCTTTTCCTGGCACATTTTACATCAAATGAGCATTCGGGACACCGGCAATTTACTGAAGGATCATAAATTCTGGATTACTGCCGGCGTTTTTATCTATTTTTCCAGTGGATTGTTTATTTTTGCGATGGGCATTTTACCCCAAATCGATGCCCTTTACGTTATCTTCCAGGTAAACAGCGGGTTATTGATTATTCGAAATATCTTCTTTAGCATCGCAATGATTTATCAAAACCCGGTTAAGCAGCGTACTTTCACAACCTAATCGCCGGCGACTTACAGCGACACAATCCCCTCGTGAATGGCATATCGGATGAGACCGGCCGTGGTATAAATATCTAATTTTTCCATAAGATTACGGCGATGCGCATCAACCGTTTTGGTGCTGATATTTAATTTATGGGCAATTTCTTTAATTGAATAATCCTCTACGATCATAATTAAAACATCTGTCTCTCTATCGGTCAGTTTGACAGAGGGGGCCGGCCCGCATCGTCGAAGTTGATTGCGATAGTCATCGATAATCGCTTCCCGCAAAGGCTCGCTCAAATAGACTTTATTTTGTAGAATCAGATGAATTGCATTTACTAAATCTTTTGTGCAACAATCTTTCAATAAATAACCGCTTGCGCCGGCGGCCAACATTCGTCGCACAAAAGCAGCTTCATCCCGCATGGACAGCGCTAAAACCCTGGTACGGGTGTTTTTTTCCAAAATACGCTGGGTTGCTTCAATCCCGTTGTAGCGGGATACCGGCAAATGTATATCCATTATCACAACATCCGGCTTCAATATTTTGGCTAATTCAACCGCGGATTCACCCGTTGCCGCTTCTCCGACAACTAAAAAATCCTTCTGCTGTTCTAAATTTACCCGCAATGATTCCCGAACAACGTTTTGATCTTCGACTAATAAAATGGATGTCGCCATTTTAATTCCTCCCTTGTAAATTTAAATTCATCGGCGCGATGATGGTAATTTTTGCCCCTTTTCCGGGTGCGGTATCGACCTTCATAGCGCCGCCAAAAAAATCCAGACGATCTGCAATATGATATAATCCAAAACCGCCTGTTTTTCCCCTGCGTGGTTGCAAATTAATTTTATCAAACCCGATACCGTCATCTTTTATGACAATAATTAATTTGTCATCCTCCTGGTCTAATGTTACGTTCGCAAATGTCGCATGAGAATACTTGATCGTGTTCACCAGTATTTCCCGAACGGATTGATACAAAAAAATGGACAATTTTTCATCCACCGGTTCGGAAAATCTCACTTCATTATATTCAAAAACCAGCTTTTGATGATTATTGAAATAGCGGATTAATGATTTAATCGCTTCCTTTAAACCCAGTTGTTGCAACACCGGAGGGCTTAATTCAAATATCAGCGATCGCGTGACTTTTATGACATGATCAATTTCACCGATGGTTTCCTGAATATTGCTTTGATCTTTATGTTGTTCGGAAGGCGCTACGCTATCCAATAGTTGTCTTTTTATTAGCGCAAGTCTGCTGCTCACATCCGCGTGTAAGCCATCAGCGATGATTCTCCGTTCTCTCGCTTCCGCATACGAAAGTTCCGCGGCAACCTGCCGCAATTGCCTTTCCCGTTCAATCAACCGGGTAATTTCAAGCCCCGACGCGATAACAAAACGCAGTTTTCCGTTTTCTTCAAGTAAATTTGTAATTTGCCACTTTATAACGTGTTTAACATTTTGAGGGAAAATTTCCGTCGTTATGCGCTTATGATGTTGCATTTTTTCCGTCTTAATCGCCTCTAAGAGAAATGCTTTGAGCGCCGGGGAAAACGCTGAAACATCTTTTATGTGATGGTGCAACATCTCAGATGTTTCTTGACCCAACGCATTTTCAAAGGCTGTATTTAGCCTAAAAATTCCTCCGGAGTGATCGACGACGATGATAAAAACAGCGGCGGCATCAAGAATTGCTGTTGAAAAGCGCTGCTCGGAAATAATTTGCCGATGGGTTAACACTGCGCTTACGATATATGCGCCAGCAATTGCTAACAAGGCAAAACTACCGATAAAAAATGCCCACCAGAAATGTAAAGGTAGTTGACCCAAGAGCTTTTTCCATGTAACCCCTAAAATCGCTTATCTTAGACAGCAAT
>CAYVDX010000325.1:0-5092 GCA_964450485.1 uncultured Calditrichaceae bacterium | reverse complement strand
TCGCCTGGTAATTGCCGTTTAAGGCAACTGTAAACCATTTTGTCAGTTCAGCGCCGATTGAAACGTTCAAAGCAAAAGAAGAAACGCGATGATCCCAGGATCCGTCTTGCATTACCGGTGTATTTTTACCGAATTTCACCCCGGTAAACATACGAGATGGTTGATTACCGCCAGCGGCTGTTTGAATCAAAAAAACTAACATTGTACCCACCAAAGCGTACGAAGGCAATTTCATAAATACTACCTCCATGTTCAACGATTAATTTCTGCGACAACAAACTCAATTTGCAAGTTCGACAGATCGAAATCCTCAAAACGCGTTTCAGGTTCGGCAACTGCCCGATAATTTCCCGGCGGCGTCAATGAGTCGGTTACGCCAAAAAACAAACTGCGTTCCATTCGTTGGC
This sequence comes from uncultured Calditrichaceae bacterium, assembly GCA_964450485.1. Taxonomy (GTDB): domain Bacteria; phylum Calditrichota; class Calditrichia; order RBG-13-44-9; family J075; genus JACKAQ01. Next base: position 4,685 of record CAYVDX010000325.1, on the reverse strand, counting down.
CATCCTCGAGCGTGTCCTGAACAATGGCCAAATAGAAGCCAAATCCCCAGGTTGAATTCCAAACCAGGCTGTCATTTTTATAGATTTCATACGTCACAAACGGGCGACTATCCGGTTTCATCCAGCCCTGCTCTTTCCCACTGCGGTTGATCATTTGGCAGCAAAACCGGATGGAATCGCCAACCTGAAATTCCCGCGCCGGCAAGCCGCTTACATCGCGCAGCTCAAAAACGGTTTCGATGCCGTCGGTGAGGGTCGCCCGGCTATTCAGCAAGCTGTTGTTTTTTTCGCAACTGATCAAAAAGAATAACAAAAATATAAATAAAGCGCTTTGTTTCATCGTTTCACCCGTTCAATTTCGTTTAATTTTTGCAAAAAATGTATCTCCGACACATTTTAGCGCACAGCGCATGGTGTTTACAAACCGCAAAACGGTTTTAATCATTTTGGCAAACCGTTTTTAACCAGGTTACCATGGATTTTGCAGCCTCAGATTCATTTTTATATTCCCAATCTCCTTTAAGCTCAAGAATAATTGGACGATATGAATCACTTTCAGATTCATAAATGTAGCCAATGTATGATAAACCTCCCCCATCATTTCCAACATTTGTTGAATCAGAATAGCTTCCTTCCGCGGCGGAAAAAATCAATCTTCGCTGTTTCTGAAGCGTGTTGTGATCAATTTTATCACACAAGGTTTTTGAATGACGATATTTTTCCGCTAATTCATCTCCTGAAAAATGATCATACGACGCAGGTTTCCAGGGATCGTCATTCAAACCATATTTGTAACGGAATACATTCCCTGTTTTGTCAATATAGAATCCACCATGCTGGTATCCCCAGGCAAAATTTATATATTCAACTTCAAAGAGATAAGTCTGAGTACTCGAATCTTCACTATCAAAAATACATGAATTGCTTAACAGGAAAATGCTCATACAAACAAATGATTTCAAAATCCCAATCAGATAATATTTCACCTTATTTAGTCCTTTACAACGTCGTTTTAAAAGTAAGCCACCATTGGGCAATGCGAAAGCTGTCTTTAAAATCGGGATCGATCAGCAAATTGACCCTGAATTGATCCGACAAGCGCGCCTCGATGCTGGTGATAACGTCGGTGAATTCCTCGGTGCGCCGCTGGCGGGGCTGGGTGTAGCGTTCCGCAAAATTGCGTTCGGTGCGGGTTTCCCCGTTTTCTTCGGTAAAGCGTTCGTTAAAAAACGCCGTGGTTTGTTCTTTGATGTCCCAGCTTTTTTCCACGTGATTGACGCCCACCATCAACCGCCAGCGGTCGTTCAGTTGAAAATAGGAAAACACCGGAATTTGCACCGTCCAGGTCGTGGCGTCGTAATTCCACGCTACTTCTTTATCTTCCGCGAGGCGGTTTGAATGAAATGACGTATCGGGATTGTAGCTGCTGCTGTAGGAAAATCCTTCGGAAAAGCGCGAAGAAACCACCGGCTCGCTGGTGAAAATTTCCTGGTGATTGCGCGAATAATAAATGCCGGTGGTCAGGGTGTTTTTGGACGTAAGCTGCCATTCAAAATTGACCAGCCCTTGCTGTGAGTTGTAATCCCGCGCGCCGCTGCCGCTGCGAACATCCGAAAACGCGCTGTTAAAACGGCTGCTGTATTCATCATCCGCATTCCAAACGTAATGGGAATCGTAAAAACCGGTGTCGCTGATGGCGGATTGATTGCGCAGGTCGATGTCGGTTTTTGACAGGCGAAAATAGGCGCGCATCCGGGCGTTTTTGCCGAGCCGTCCCTGCAAATTGAGTCGGGCGTAACGGGTTTGCCCATCCTGATTCCATTGTTGATTGGTGATAAAGCGATTATAATTGTGACTGCGATTGTCGGATGAAGCTGTTTGAACATTGTCGTAACGCGAGGAATCCACCGAATTGAACACTTGTGCGGCGTCTCCGTCTAATTGACCGATTTTTACACCGGCAGACCAACCCGCCAGAAAATGGTATTGAATTCCGCCATTCAGGTCGATGTGCGAATAATCCTGGCTGCGATTTCGCGAATTGTAATTTTGATAACGCCAGGGATCAACCGTGCCAAAAGGGCTGCGATTGGCAAAAAGATATTCGCCGTCGCGGTCAAAATTGACGCCGTTCAGCGAAGCGCCGACGCTCAACTGATCGGATAATTGAATGCCGGCGTATCCCGAATAAAGCTGGCCATCGACAAACAATTCGTCCGCGCCGCTTTGCCGGTCAATGATGGGAATATCCGAGCGTTCGGCGGCGGCATTTCCAAAGGCGTCATAGCCAAAGCGGCCGTAGTAAATCCAGTAGGGCGTTGTGTAGAACGGCGCTTTTTTATGGATGAGCTGCAAGGTTCCGCCGACTAAAAATCGCTGACTTTTCCCAAACGGATACGTTAGCGCACCGAGCGATAAAAACGGTTCCGGTTCATTTCGCGCATTGTTTCCGCCGCGCGCATCAGGCAGGATTGTGGACGACAATCGCACGTCGTCATACACCGGGTAAACAATTCCCCGCTCAAGCGATTCCCTGCGTTCCTCGCGGAAATCCAGGTAAAAATAGGCATGGCGGCCGCCCAAATTGGGCAGCAACGCCGGGTTGAGCTGCAAATTCAAAAACGGCTCGTCAATCAGGCCGACGGAAATATCCCGGTAACGCTCCAGTCCAAAGGTGTTCAAAAAGCTGCTTTGGAAGAATAGTGCCGACTCATCGAAATTTTTCTCGGTGACGCTCTCCGGGTTATACTGCGCCGACACCGGCGCGCCGATGAGCGCAAAAACGGCGTAAAGGATGAATTTGAAAAGATGTTTCCGCATTGTTCTACCCCCTTATTGCCTTGTTGTGTAAACTTTATATATTATTCACGGATTAAATCGTCGTTCAAACATCCGGCAATAGTGTCTTTTACTAAAGTTATGCCAAAAACCGGTCAGTGTTTCATCTGATTTTTGCGACACAAAAAGATGTTCGTCAAGCACCTAATTATAAACAACTTATATGGCGCTCATTTAATTTATCTAAGAATAAGGGCTGGCAGTAAACGCCGTCTTGATTATCAGAAATCTGATAATTATTCGAATCTCTGATAATTATTTAAGGGGTCAATAAGTAGGAAATTCACGGTTTTTTTCAGTTTGATGAAAATTGTCATTGAAAAAAGTAAAATTTCTTTGTAAAATATACCGGTTTTTCGAGATAATATTCACTGTTACGCTTTAACCAATTGTATCTCTAAAAATACATCGGCCAAATTTCTCAGGCGCAATATTCCAGCTTTTAAAGCTCGGAATATTTTCAACAGGCAACTCATTACCATCAAAAATTTCCTTTTTCGAATGCCTGCAATCACTCAACAATTTTTGCCGGTTAATTTTCGAATGCCGCACGTTTCAAATTTAATTGAAAGATTGCGCAACTAATTTCGCGTTTTTCTTCACTTAAAACCGGCATGGCGCTTGCGAAATAGTTAATCTTGAGGGGAATTGATTTTATCTTAAATCTCAATAAAATTAATATATTAGACAGATTTTTGTCGAAAACCGTATCCGGTTTGAAGGAGCAAGTTTGTGCAAAAATTACACACCATCGCCAAAACCGTGAAAATATTTTACAATAGCTTGAAAAGGGCTGCGGAATGGTTAATGTGGAAAAGACATTGAAAAATAAGCATTTAACTTAGCAGTAACCCGGCAAGATCCCCTCCTGCCCGAACAGGTGCCTGACAAGCTTAAAAGGTAGGAGGGTGATCCTGCCACGAATAAAAAATCATTCTAACAGTACTTTCGGCAATTTTCCCTAACGCCTTCGTGCACCACATCACAATTTTTCAATAACGTATTTTTATTCAAATAGCTTCGGATTGCAAACGCAGAGAATCGCCGGCGTGAGGGCTAACGAGTGAGTGTTGATGTTCGCTGTTCGCGTAAAAAGCGGCGGGTAAGATTTGTGAGGGCAAAAATTTGATTAAAAAAACAAGCACTAACGCACCAAAGGGCAGCATGAAAATTGCCAACGCCGGGATTGCCTTGGCAATATCCAATAGTTGAATTTTGACGATTTCCTTTTCAGCATCGCTCAACGAAACGCCGGCGTTCCACTTGATCAGCAGATCATACAGTCCTTTTTTCTGCTCGATCTCGCGGAGTATCAGGGCCTTATTTTGAATCACCGCCTTGCGGATGGATGTGGTAACTGATTTGGAGAAATTCTTCCCCAACTTGGTACTTTCCATGCTAAATCCCTTGTAAAAAAACGTCCTTGTTGACCTATTTTCAATATCGTCAAAATCCATTTTTTCATTATACAAAATCCGCCAATTTTATTACTTTTTTATACGCCGTTCGTCGCTTAAAAGTTGCTTCGCATATTGTTCACCTGATAATCACGAGTTTGCGAAAAATTTCCAACACCTGGATTCACCTGAGCAAAATCATTTTGCGGGATTTCACAAAATCACCCGCCTTGAGGCGGTAAAAATAGACGCCGGAGGCCGTTCGCTGCCCGGCGTTGTTGCGCCCGTCCCAGGTCAGTTCGTATCGTCCGGGCGACATTTTTTGATCCACCAGCGTTTTCACCCGCTGCCCCAGCACGTTAAAAATTTCCAGCGTCACCGGCGTGAGTCGCGGAATGCTGAAGCGAATTTGGGTTTCCGGGTTAAAAGGGTTGGGATAGTTTTGCCCCA
>CAYVDX010000324.1:4866-5094 GCA_964450485.1 uncultured Calditrichaceae bacterium | reverse complement strand
ATCAGCGACGGCACACTGGGGAAATTGCAATACATTTACAGCAATCGTTTGAACTTGGGAACCGTTCGCAAAGAGGAAAATATTTTGTGGTCATTCGCGCCGCACGATGTTTCCGTGCTGCAATATTTTACAAATAGCTATCCGAACAGCGTGGATGCAAAAGGCGGTGTTTTCCTCCAGCCCGGCATACACGATGTTACCCTAACCAGCCTGTCGTATCCGGAAAAT
>CAYVDX010000324.1:0-4856 GCA_964450485.1 uncultured Calditrichaceae bacterium | reverse complement strand
CGCACATTCACGTGAGCTGGCTTCACCCATTCAAAGAACACCGTTTGGTCGTTATCGGCGATCGCAGCATGATCGTTTTCGAAGATACCAAACCGAAGGATAAACTGGTGCTTTATCCCAAGGGCATCGATTGGATTGACGGCGAACCCATCAAGCGGGACGAGGGATTCCGGGTGATTGAGTTCGGCACGCAAATGCCGCTGGATGCGGAACAACTGCATTTCCGGGATTGCGTCGTGGATGGCGTTACGCCGCTGACGGATGGCCAGAATGGCATCGAGGTGCTGGAAATCCTTGAAAAAGCCCAACGTTCGCTTGAACAGAATCAATCGATTTATTCCAACAATGATGCCCAGCCCGTTAAAAAGCCTGCTTTTGCAAATAAATATTTTGTGCATGAATCCGCGATGGTGGATGAAGGCTGCGAGATAGGGGAGGGCAGCAAAATCTGGCATTTCAGCCATGTGCAAAACGGCGCTAAAATCGGGAAAAAGTGCACGCTGGGTCAAAATGTGAATGTCGGCAACAACGTGTCCATCGGCAATTATTGCAAAATACAAAATAATGTCTCGGTTTACGAAGGCGTCACGCTGGAGGATTACGTGTTTTGCGGCCCGTCGATGGTGTTTACCAATGTGCTCAATCCCCGCTGTGAATTTCCGCAGCGCGGCAGCGAATTTTATCACAAAACAGTGGTCAAATACGGCGCATCCATCGGCGCGAATGCCACCATCGTTTGCGGAAATACGGTTGGAAAGTTTGCTTTTATCGGCGCCGGCGCTGTCGTCACCAAAGATGTGCCGGATTACGCGTTGATGGTTGGCAATCCCGCCCGGCGAATTGGCTGGATGTGCCGCTGTGGAACGCGATTGCGAATTGAAAACGATAACGCAACGTGTCAAAAGTGCGAACGCGTTTATTCTTTGACAAAGGATGGGTTACAGGAAGTGGGAAAATGAGGGGCGAAGAGCGAGGAGCGAAGGGTGAAAGGTTAGGATGATTAATTTCTATCCATGAACCGTAAAAAACAGGTAGCGTCATTTATGATGCTTTCGCGTCTGAGCCGGGCGGGTTTATCCTCCGGCGGATTGTTAAACCGGGCTAATTCTAAATTCAATATGGCTCTTTCTTCCAATTTCGATTACATTATCATTGGCGCCGGCATTATCGGTTTGACCGTGGCTTATGAACTGATCAACCGCTTTCCCGATCTGAAAATATTGATTGTTGAAAAAGAAGCCGACGTGGCGCAACACGCCAGCGGGCGAAACAGCGGGGTGCTGCACGCCGGGTTTTATTACACCGCGGACAGTCTGAAAGCCCGCTTTACCGTGGAAGGCAATCGCCGCATGAAAGCATTTTGCCGGGCGAACGGCGTCAAAGTGAATGAAACGCGCAAAGTGGTGGTGGCCGCCAATGGTGATGAATTGGAAATGCTTCACGAACTGAAACGCCGCGGCGATCGCAACGGCGTAACCCTAAAACTGATCGATGAAAAGCAATTAGCCGCCATTGACCCAAACATTAACACCTGCCGACAGGCGCTTTATTCACCGAATACTGCCTCGGTTGATCCCAGGCAAGTCTGCCAAAAATTAAAATCATTGTTGAAAGACCGCGTCGCTTTTCGATTTAATACCCAGGTTCGACAGATCCGGGAAAACGTTGTCAGCGCCGGGAATTTTTCAGCCGATTTTCGCTACCTGATCAATTGTGCCGGTTTATATGCCGATAAAATCGCTCAGCAAATGGGCGTTGGAAAAGAATTTACGATGCTGCCGTTCAAAGGGCTGTATCTAAAATACGCGGGTGATCAAAATATCGTAAAAACAAATGTTTATCCCGTGCCGAATTTAAACAACCCTTTTTTGGGGGTGCACTTTACCAAAACCGTGAATGATGAAGTGAAAATTGGCCCGACCGCCATTCCGGCATTCTGGCGGGAGCATTACCGGGGTTTTTCGCGATTCAGTTTGAGCGAATTTGCCGAAGTGCTGTTTTGGGAAGCCAAGCTGTTTTTGCAAAACCGTTTTAATTTTCGCCGGCTGGCGTTGAGCGAAATGAAGAAGTATTTGCCGCACGTCTTAATCAACGAAGCCAAACACATGGTGCGACGGATCGGCGATTCATTTAAACCCATGCCGCCGGGGATTCGCGCGCAATTGCTCAACAAAAAGACCGGCGAGTTGGTAATGGATTTTGTGGTTGAGCACGGCAAGCGCTCCACGCACGTGTTGAACGCGGTCAGTCCGGCGTTTACCTGCGCATTCAGCTTTGCGGAATACGTGGTGGATGAAGCGCTGAAAAGCGGCGCGCCCGACAAAAGTATTGCGGAAGTGTTAAATCCTTCGTAAACTTCATTATGGAAGCGATAGCAACGACAAAAATCGAGCACTATTTACGGGAAATTGTGGCGCGGCTCAAGCCGTTGAAACCGTATAAAATTGTCCTTTTTGGTTCGCACGCGACAGGCACTGCCCACAAAGATAGCGACATCGATTTATTAGTAGTTACCAATGATGATTACATCCCCAGAAATTTTCGCGAAAAAATGGATGTTCATTTGAAGGTCGCGCGGTTATTATTTGACATTCGGAGCGAAATTCCGGTCGATTTGCTGGTTCACACAAAGCCTATGTTTGAACGATTTATAGAATTAGACAGCATGTTCTGTCGTGAAATTAATTTAACGGGTAAAGTCATATATGAATCCGATCACAAAAGCGTGGCTTGATAGCGCTCAATTAGATTTGGATTGTATTCAACATATTATCGGGGAGATACATTTGACTCCTCCTGTCGCGTATCACTCTCAACAGACGATTGAAAAATGCTTGAAGGCCGTTTTGGAAGAACATCAGGAGTCAATTGGCAAAACTCATAATTTGATTACCCTTTGGAAAGCGGTTGCTGCTCATATTAATCTCGGAATAGAGGTAGATATTCTGACGACTTTGAATGATTTGTATGTTGATTCACGATATCCTGGAGATTTAGGGCTTTTACCGGAAGGTAAACCCTCTGTTGAGGATGCCAATGAGTTTTACGAATTTGCCAAGGATATTTATTCAAAAATCAGTCGATATCTCGAAACAAAAAAGTGAGCAAAACAGATGAGCCGATTACACCCCATTCAAGTTGACATTTACCGCAAGATGAGCGCGGAACAGAAGCTGCGGATTGCCGGGCAATTGTATTGTGACGCCCGCAAGCTGAAAGCGGGATGGCTGCGTCACATACACCCGGATTGGTCCGAAGAAGAAATACAGGAAACTGTAAAAAAAATATTTTTATATGCAAGCACTTGAGCTGTTTGATGTTTTTCTGAAACCGTTGAATTCACTCAACATTCCGTATATGATTACGGGCGCAGCCGCCGTAATTGTTTATGGCGAACCTCGTATGACCCATGATCTTGATTTGGTTATCAGCATACAACAACAGCATATTCAACAAATTTTTAAAAATTTCCCCGATGATTCGTTTTACACACCGCCGGAAGAAGTGCTCCGGGTTGAAATCGCCCGGACCCAACGGGGACATTTTAACATTATTCATTTTGACAGCGGGCTGCGGGCAGATATTTATTTGAGCGGAACAGACCCGCTGCACCAATGGGCAATGAAACGTCGCAATACCTTTATTGTTACCGGTGAAACGGTTTGGATTGCGCCGCCGGAATACGTTATCATACGCAAGCTCCAGTATTTCCGCGAAGGCCGGTCCCAAAAGCATTTAAACGACATCCGTAACATGCTGGAAGTTTCCGAAACTAAAATAAATCACGAAACATTAGCAGCGTTTGTCAAGGATTATCAATTAGAAAAAGAATGGCAGCAAATTAAATCGAGGTCTCAATGAGTGTTACATTAACCCAAACAATCAATTTTATCGATCTGAATGCCCAACAGCAGCGCATTCGCGCGGGCATTGAAGCGCGCATCAACGCGGTGCTGGATCATGGGCGCTACATCATGGGACCGGAAATCGGCGAGCTTGAGCAGCAATTAGCCGAATACGTCGGCGTGAACCATTGTGTGACCTGCGCCAGCGGCACCGACGCATTGCTGATGGCTTTGTTAGCGGAAAATGTCGGTCCCGGCGACGCGATTTTTACCACGCCGTTTACCTTTATCGCCACGGCGGAAGTGATTGCCCTGTTAGGCGCAACCCCGGTGTTTGTGGATATTGATCCGCAAACGTATAACATTAATGCAACTGCCCTTGCGGAAGCGATTGAAAAGGTCGCCGCCGCGAAGGAATTGCGGCTGAAAGGCGTCATTCCGGTTGATTTATTCGGGCAGCCGGCGGATTATGACGAGATCAACGCTCTTGCCAAACAGCACGGTTTGCGGGTTTGGGAAGACGCTGCCCAATCGTTTGGCGCGGAATATCGCGGCGGCAAGGCGTGCAGCCTGGCAGAAGTGGCCTGCACCTCCTTTTTCCCGGCAAAGCCGCTGGGCTGCTATGGCGATGGCGGCGCTATTTTTACCAATGATGACGAGATCGCCGAAAAGCTGCGCTCCATCCGCGTACACGGAAAGGGCAGCCATAAATATGATAATGTGCGCATCGGCGTAAACGGGCGCATGGACACCATGCAAGCGGCGGTGCTGCTGGAAAAACTGACCATTTTTGAAGAAGAAGTGCGGCTGCGGGATCAAGTCGCGGCACGTTATAGTGAAAAATTGGCCGGAAAATTTACCACGCCGCCGGTCAAAGCGGATCGCGGCAGCGCCTGGGCGCAATACTCCCTTCTCAGCAATGATCGCGACAGCGAAATGGCAAAACTGAAGGAACACGGCATTCCCACGGCGATTTATTATCCCAAACCGCTCCATTTGCAGGAAGCCTTT
>CAYVDX010000323.1:0-5094 GCA_964450485.1 uncultured Calditrichaceae bacterium | reverse complement strand
CTTTTGGCGGCACGCAGTTGGAAGACCATGTGGATTCTACAAATATTGCGAATTTTATCAATTGGTGGCGGACGGTTGCGGAACACTATAAAAATTTCAGCCACAAAGTCGCGTTTAATTTACTAATTGAAATCTCCGGTGAATTAAAAGACCTTCCCGATACATTGAACTATATTTATGAAGAAACCGTCGCGGCCATTCGTGAAAGCAACCCCACCCGCCTGATTATTATTGGCCCGCGGAAATTATCAAACCCTTTTTATCTGAATGAATTGGAAATTCCCTCACAAGCAAATGGGTATCTTTTTTGGGAGTGGCATTTTTATGCTTCCGGGCCAAGTAAAGTAAACCCTAACAAATTGTGGACAACCGGCGCCCCCGGAGAAAGGAAGCTGCTCACAGACAAAATTAACGCCGCGCTTGACTGGGAAGCAGAAACCGGCCTGCCGTCCTGGGTGGGGGCATGGATGCCGGGAAATTACAACAACGGGGATGATTATACGCCTCCGGAACAGGTTGTTTTTGCATCGTTTATGGTTAGAGAACTTGAGAAAGCGGGGGTTCCCTGGGCGATGAATGCGGTACATCAATTCCACGGCTATTTGGTTGATCTCAATGCCTGGTTTAATCATAGAATACCCGTTAGAGACGTGGTTGTTGATCCGTGGAAAGTCGCATTATATCTTGATGAAGGGTATGGCGGCGAGAGTCTCAGGTTATCGCCGGGGGATTATGATAAACCGTTTCTGGAAAACGCCGGGTTCCTGAATAATTTTAAATCGATCATGGTTCCGCTTGATTTCAAAATCACAACTTTCAGCGATTCCGGCTTTACCGGCGTTGAGAATGTTTACACGTTTACAGACAGTTCGATTGTTGACGGCGGCGCTGTAATGTCGTTAAAGGTGACCTTTGATTCCACGATTACGGCGATCAATGAAGGGGGGCAGCCCAACAATTTCGTTGATGACTACCGGTTATTTCAAAATTATCCCAACCCGTTCAACCCCGCGACCGCCATTTCCTACACGCTGAAAACCGCGGACCAAGTCAAGCTGACGGTGTACAATACACTCGGTCAGGTTGTGGCAATTCCGGTTGACGGGCGGCAGTCTGCCGGAAAGCATGTCGTGCAATGGCAGGGCCTGGATCGACAGGGCAATCCTTCGCCGAGCGGTATTTATTTCTACACAATGGAAACCGCCGCCGGTGTTCGCATCACCCAAAAAATGGTTCTGCTGAGATGATGTTTGGCGCAAATAGAATTGCCGAAAACCGGCAGTGTTTGGCATAAGTGACACAAAATTCAGTACCGGACATTTTTTTAAAATGATCGGTAATATGTCACTCCTACGGAGTTTCTTTGTCCTGGGGCGGCGATATGGCTATAAATATATCACCGCTACGCGGTTTATTAGAAAATTTCGATACGGAAAACCCCGTCAGGGGTGCAATATTTATAGCAAATCACCGCCAATCAGTCCGAACCAACCCCGTTAGGGGTGATATATTAAAATGTGTTCGGTACTGAAACACAAAAAAGGAATATTTATGAAAACAGGAAGAATTAATCAAAGCGGGTATCGTCTGTCCTTGCCTAAGTATGCGCTTGCATTGCTGCTCATCGTTGTTTTTACGAGCATCGCAAACGGTCAAAACGCTCCGAATATGAACGTTTTGTTCATCGCGATTGACGATTTAAAACCCATCCTGGGCAGTTATGGCGATACGCTCATCCAAACGCCGAATCTCGACCGTCTGGCTGATGACGGAACGATTTTCCGCAATAACCATTGCCAGCAAGCAGTTTGCGGCCCCTCCAGAGCCAGCTTGTTAACCGGGCGGCGACCCGATTTTACACAGGTGTGGAACCTGCACACCCTTATTCGCGACATCAACCCGAATATCGTGACGCTTCCGCAATATTTTAAACAAAACGGCTATGAAACTGCGGCAACCGGGAAAGTTTTTGACCCGCGTTCGGTGGATAATGGGCATGACAATGTGTCATGGTCGATACCGTATGCAAAAGTAAGCGGCAGCAGATGGATTTATTCAACTGAGAAGATTTCAACCGAATCCGGCGATGTGCCGGATACCAGCTTAGTGGACGGCAAAATTGCCCTGAAAGGCATGGAATTACTGCAATCCTTAGCCGCGGGAAGCAACCCGTTTTTCCTGGCGGTCGGGTTTAAAAAACCGCACCTGCCGTTTGTTGCTCCGCAAAAATATTGGGATTTGTATGACCGGAATGATTTTTCAATTCATCCCTTTCAGCAAGATTCGACAAATGCCCCGGATTTTGCCTTTCAACCCGGCTGGGAATTGAGAAACTATGTGGATATTCCTAAAGAAGACCCCATTCCCGAAGAGAAACAGAAAGAATTAATCCACGGCTATCATGCCTGTGTTTCCTTTGTTGACGTCCAGGTGGGAATGTTGTTAGACCAGTTGGATTCATTAGGGCTGCGAGATAACACCATCGTCATTGTTTGGGGTGATCACGGTTGGCATTTGGGGGACCACGACATGTGGGCGAAACACACCAATTTTGAACAAGCCACCCGCTCGCCGATGATCATTTCCGTACCGGGTATTTCCGGGGGCAAAAAAAGCGATTCCCCGACTGAATTTGTGGATATTTTTCCCACGCTTTGCGAACTGACCGGTTTGAACATACCCCAGGATTTGGAAGGAATAAGCCTGGTACCAATTCTGGAAAATCCCGATACAATGGTCAAGCAATATGCCATCAGCCAGTATCACCGTACCTCCGCCGGGGAAAAGCTGGAGGGATATGCGTTGCGAACCAAACGCTATCGCTATGTCGAATGGGTTTCCGGCGGCTTCAAAAGCTTTATGCACTATGATGAAAACAATGTCGTTGCCCGCGAGCTTTACGATTATCAAACCGATCCGCTGGAGACGGTCAGCGTGGCGGATAGCGCGACGTATGCGACTGTCGCGGCGGAATTGCACGGGATGCTCAAGGATTTTTTTTTGTCAAAAGAGATAATTACCGGGATTCGGGACAGTGATCATTCGCCGCCGAGTGCATTTTCATTGTTGCACAATTATCCCAACCCGTTTAACCCGGAAACAATCATTGAATATACTTTGCAAAAAACCGGCACGGCTAATTTAACGGTTTACAATACATTGGGTGAAGTGGTAAGCGTTTTGACAAACAAAAAACAAGTTCCCGGCAGATACAAGGTTAGCTGGAACGGGCTTGATGAAAACGGCCGGCAAGTATCCAGCGGCGTCTATTTTTTTCGACTTTTTTTTGACGCCGGCGACGCATCCGCTTCGGCAAGCATCACCCGGAAAATGCTCCTGATGCGATGAAAGCGGTTAGCATTGTTTCGGTAAGTAACGATTAATAAAACCTGTTCATTCAAAGGCAAAAAAATGAATGACAAAATGATAATTCCTTAAATATCATTCAAGGATGAAAGCGTTCTTCGCAACACAAGTAAATTACGGTAAAATCTAAGGATGAGCCCATTCTTTAAATATACATTCAGCGCTTTTTTCCTGTTCTGCCTGTCCGGGCAATTATGCGCGCAGGTCGATCCCCGGACAATGGTGAAGCGCATGGGAAGAGGCATTAACATCGGCAATACCATGGAAGCGCCGCTGGAAGGCAACTGGCAGGCGCCGGTTCAGGAATTTTATTTTGATGACTACAAAGCCGCGGGTTTTACCTCCGTCCGGCTCCCGGTGCGCTGGGATAGGCACACAAGCGCTAACCCGCCTTACACAATCGATTCCTCCTGGCTGGCAAGAGTGGAAGAAGTTGTCGATTGGGGGCTTGCCCGCGGCCTGGTGATCATTCTAAACGCCCATCACGAACATTGGCTGCTGGACAATTATACATTGCAAAATCAACAGCGATTTGACCGGATTTGGGAGCAGGTTGCCTTTTATTTTCGAAACAAACCGCCTGACCTGCTTTTTGAAATTATCAACGAACCTTATTTTGATTTATCCAAGGCGCAGGTCGATTCCCTGAATCACCGAATATTGAATATTATTCGGGTTGATAATCCCAATCGCATTGTGATCCTAACCGGCGGCGGAGACAATTCCTACCGGGCGGTTCCGAACATCGATCCGCCCAATGATCCTTACTTGATGGCGTATTTTCACTATTATCTTCCCGGCAGTTTCACCCGTCATCTCCAGGGAACATGGGGCGCGCCTGCCGACAAAGCCGCCGTCGATCAACATTTTGATGTTGTTCTTGATTGGTCGGATCAACACAATATTCCCATCCTGTTGGGCGAATTCGGTGTAAGCGTGGGCGCTCACCGCCCTTCCCTCCTCGATTGGTACGGATATATTTCTCAGCAGGCGGTCAACCGCGGGTTTGCGTTCACGGTGTGGAGCGCCGGTCCTACTTCCAATAAATACACATACTTCCGTCAACGGGAAAGCTGGGATTGGGAACAGCTAAACGCCATCACCGCGCAATCGCCGTTTGCCGATACGCTGCAAAATATCCCCGGCGTTATCGAAGCAGAAAATTTTGATAAGGGCGGGAATTTAATCGCTTATTTAGACGCCGACACGGTAAATACACCCGGCTACTATCGACCGGATGAGGGTGTGGAAATCGATTCTGTCTCATTCGGCAATTATGCGGTTCATTTTGACAACCCCGGGGAATGGCTGGAGTATTCGCTCCGGGTCGATTCGACGGGAATTTATCAAATTGAAACATTTGTCGCCGCCCTTGAAAATGACCGGGCCTTCGTTATCGAATTCCCCGAATTGAAGCACACCGGAAACTTCCTCGCGCCCGCGACCGGCGGTTTGCAAATGTTTATTTCCGTGAAAGATACCCTGGCGCTGCAAGCCGGGTACCAGGTGATGCGCCTGAAAGCGATAACCGGCGGACTGGCGATTGACAAAATTGTCATCACAAAAATCGATGAAACCCTGCCGCAGGGCAACCTGCTGAACAATCCCGGGTTTGAGCTTGGCGAAAGCGGTTGGATTCCCAGGAATTGCTCATTTACGATTGTGAATTCACCGGTTCATTCCGGGAATAATGCCTTGCGGATTTCCGACAGCGGCGCTGCCTGGGGT
>CAYVDX010000322.1:1415-5102 GCA_964450485.1 uncultured Calditrichaceae bacterium | reverse complement strand
AATTGAATGTATCCATCGCTATAACCCGGCCTTGCCTGCTTGACAGCTTCAAAACCCGCGTAAAGCACAAAGGGAAGCCGCGGTTTTGGCAGCAGTTTGCCGAACAGGCGATAAATCCAGGCCGATTGCCCGTCCGTGAGACGATAGTGCGCTAAGTGATCGTAAACATAGCGATCGGCAATCACCACGTCGTTGGGATAGCGCACATTTACCAGGATAAAAAAAAGATACGCCCGCAGCAAATACCACGGTGCAGTCACCAGCAGCCGCCACGGAGAATGCAGGGTAAAATATTCAAAACGCGCTTCCACCTCCCGCGGCGACTTGACCGGTTTTTCTTTAAATTGAAACGATTTTACCTGCTTTTTGGGCGCAAAAAAGGATTTTAGCGAGATGAACCGGTAGCGCAAATAATACACCGGCAGCCCGCGTCGATACAATTCACTCGACACATATCGCGCGCACACGGATTTACCCGTGCCCACTAATCCCGAAAATGTGATGATGATAGCCATGGCTCGTGATACGTGATACGTGATGCGTGATTCTTGAAGTATAGTCTTTTGCTTTTCATGGATCACGCTTGACTGTAGCAAAAGGCACAGCGGATAACAATTCTTCTAAATTAATAGAATCGCCCTCCTGTAGCGATTTTGCCGTGTTTTGATAAGATACGCTTTTTTCCCCGATTGAATAACCACGTTGTTGCGAAATCAATTTTAATAGCAATCGAACGATTGAGGTCAACAGTTGGAGACGATGTATAAATACATCCTGTCCCAGAACATAACGCCCACGATAATACCAGCCGCGGCTCTCGCGCGCTGAACCCAGTGAATACTCGTAAAAGCGGGCCTGATCTTTTTTACTTCTCCGGGTATAGCCTTCCTCGATATTTGCGCAAATCGATCCCAATGCCCGGTACAACTGATCGGAAAGCCCAATGGTTCGACGGTCCTTCATCAAAATTGTCAAATCGCGCCACCCGATATCATTTCAAAACAACGCCAGGCGATACGCTTCTGTTTTCCACAACGAATCATTTCTAATATTTTTTGGAACATCCTTTTCCCACTCTGCAAAATTCATAGCGCCTCCTCATGTTATCACGTATCCCCAAAGGGACAGGCACGCATTACGTTTTCACGCATCACGATCCCCATGGGGGCAGGCAGGCAACACGTTTTCACGCATCACGTTTTCACGCATCACGCCCCACCACTTTCCTGCAAATCCCCTCAAACACCTCCGCCACCTTTTCCCAGCGGAAATGTTCGTAAACATATTCGCGGGCGGTGCGCCCCATTTCTTTGCGCAAATCATCATCGCGCAGCAGTTGCAGGGTGTATTTTGCGAAATCCTGTTCCGTGTCCGCGAAGAAGATGTGTTTGCCGTGCTCCAGCGGTAAGCCTTCCGCCCCAACCGCAGTTGAAACCATGGCTTTGCCCATGGCCAGCGCTTCGTAAATTTTCATGCGCGTGCCCCCGCCGATGCGAATCGGCACGATAAATACCGCGCTTTCATTCATATACGGGCGGGTGTCCTCCACCCAGCCGGTCAGGGTAATGTCATCGCGGCCGTCGATCAATTTTTGGATCGCCGGGGTGGGTTTGCGTCCCACGATGACCAAATCCGTTTCCGGTTCCTGCTGTTTGATCAGCGGAAAAACCTGCTCGATAAAATAGATCATGGCGTCTTCATTGGGCAGCCAATCCATCGAGCCGGTGAAAACCAATCGCTTTTTTTCCCGCGCATTCGGATCCGGCTGAAAAAAATCCGTATCCACGCCCGTTGGAATCGCATAAACCCGCGTAGCGTTGAAATATTTCTCCATGCGCTGTTTATCGGTTTCCGACACTGCAATGGTACCGCCGAATTTGCGGCACATTTCCCCTTCGTGGCGCATCATTCGCTTGTGCTGCAATCCCCAAAACACTTTTTCGACGATGTTTCCCGCGCGTTCCAAATGCCGCCGGGTGATGTCCGCCTCGACATTGTGCTGAAACAGCAGCGTGGGCACGCCGTTGTTGACATTTTGAAAATTGAGCGTCGATTGCAAAAAATCGCAGATCGCCAAATCGTAGCGCTCATTTTTTAGTTCATCCAGCACGGCGCGTTCCAACTCAGTGGAATAATCGTTCAGCACGTTGATGGGATATTTGGAAAACGACTGCGCCAAAATTTTCAAGTAAAATTTGAGCGTGTAGCGTTCCATTTCCTTCCACGGCACCGGGATAAACTTGTCGCATAGCTGTTGCATTTCCGGCAAATATTTGTCATCCTTCGGCGATTCCACATTGCTGATCACCGTCAGCGAGGCGCGGTCTTTCAGCTTTTTCAGAATATTGCCGGTTCTGATTTTCCCGCCCGTGTCCATCGGAAAGAGGAAGCGTTGGGAGAGAAAGAGGATTTTTAATTTGTTGTTTTTGTTCATTTTAGTGTTTTAGTGTTTTAGTGTTTTAGTGTTTTAGTGTTTCAGTGAATTCTCGTCCCGACGGTCTCCGGCGGAATGCCATGCGCGACGCTCTGCGTCGGAAATGTGACGCGGAGCGTCACATTTCGCATTCCACACGGAGCGTGGAACGAGTTGAAAACAATCATTTATTATAACCAGGGTTTGATTTTGGCAAAGGATATTTTTCTACCATTTTTCGAGTTATTTCGTGATTAATTTCAAATAAATTCTCTACTGCTTGGAAAAAGAATCTTTTTGAAATTAAGACTTTGTTATTTTTAGTAAAAATTTCTTCTCTTACATCGTCGTATCTGGGCAAAATATGTAACTCAACCATTTCTTCGTTGCTGTGGAGAATTCTATTTCTGATTTCCGAATAATACTCGAAATCAGTTTTATCAATTAAAAGCCTTGGTTTGGGTTTTTTGCAACCTAAAAAGTTGTGAAAGAACCAAAGCTTAGTTTTGATTGAGGAAGATTCGATTTCCTTAACATAGTAACCTTTTTTTATACACCAATCTCCTTTTTCGTCAAAAAAATACTCAATTTTTCCTTTCGGTAAAGATTTTTTTATTGGCGCTTTGGGTATGTGGGATAGCTTGCCAAGCTGGGAAATAATAAAATTTAGGTGTTTCTCAAAAATCGTCATTAAATAAACATAATAAATGTTATAATTCCTTTGTCGAAGTTCTTCTATTTCTCCCTGGACTTCTTCAATATTTTCAAAGAGTGTAAAATATTGTTTGAATTTTGATGATTCCTCATCGTTTTGATAATCCCATAAAAAATTATCTGCGATGTCAGGCGCTTCAACAAATAAATATTCTATTAATTCTAAATTTCCGAGAAGGTCAGCTATAGGTTTTATTAAAAACCATGTCCAACCATAACTATCAATATACTTTCTTGCTTTTTCTTGAAACTTCTGAATTATATCTGATGAATTCATAAAACGCTCACAATGGTTCCTATCCACTAAAACACTCAAACACCTGAACACCCTAACACTTATTCCTCCAACATCTAACTCGTTCCAGTGCTCTGCGCTGGAACATTTTTTCGAGGCTCTGCCTCGTTTGACGTGAGGCAAAGCCTCGAAAAGCGCATTCCGATGCAGAGCATCGGAACGAGTCGGAAGTTACTCAAATACTTGAACACCTGAACACCCTAACACCCTAACACCCTAACACCCTAACACTTATTCCTCCAACATCTAACTCGTTCCAGTGCTC
>CAYVDX010000322.1:0-1315 GCA_964450485.1 uncultured Calditrichaceae bacterium | reverse complement strand
TGACGTGAGGCAAAGCCTCGAAAAGCGCATTCCGATGCAGAGCATCGGAACGAGTTGGAACTTACTAAAACACCTGAACACCCTAACACCCTAACACTTATTCCTCCAACATCTAACTCGTTCCAGTGCTCTGCGCTGGAACATTTTTTCGAGGCTCTGCCTCGTTTGACGTGAGGCAAAGCCTCGAAAAGCGCATTCCGATGCAGAGCATCGGAACGAGTCGGAAGTTACTCAAATACTTGAACACCTGAACACCTGAACACCCTAACACCCTAACACTTATCCCTCCACCAAAACACGAATTTCATCCGCCACCGTATCGCGAATCTCCGGTTTGATCACATTCGCTTTCACATTGTCGAGATTTTCCAGCACCTCATCCAGCACCCGCACCATGTCGGGAATGCTTTCGTGATTGTAGGTGATGACGCTCTGCGGGCGGCGTTTATTTTCGCTGGCGACCACCGGAACGCCCAATGCCAGCGCTTCCAGCACCGAGGAACTCACGCCGTCGCGGATGGGCGTGCGCAGAAAAATATCCGAGCGCGACACCAGCGTCAGGAACATATCGTGATCGAGATCGCCGCAAAAAAAGACGTGGTCATCGATGCCCAACGCGCTGACCAACGCGCGAATGTCCTCGGAATGGTCATGCGAACCGAGGATCATCAACCCCAGCCCGGGAAATTTTTTCACCAATTCGGCAATGCCTTTCACCATGTCATCGATAAAAAATTCCGGGCGAAAAAAGACGTAGGAGCTAATCAGGAAATCCTTGTTTTCCATAAACTTGCGCAGCGGTTCCGCCGGCGTTTGCGGCAAAAATTGCAAATACTGGCGGCTGAACGCCTGGATCGGCGTGATCTTCTCCGGGTTGATCCCGTATTCCACAATTTTCACTTTCACTTTCTCATCATTGCAGATGATTTTACGCGCGACGCCAAAAATAAATTTGAACATCGGGGTCAGGTGCGGGGCCTGTTCCTTGGGGAAATAAATCTGCTTCGGCCCGGCGTGAACCGTCAAAATCGGGCGTTTGAACGTCAGCAAATTGCAGATTTCCGCCAGCATGGTCAGGATAAATCCCTTGGGCGAATTGCCGTTCAAGTGCATGTGCACGCGATAGCCTTTCAGGCTGTGGGCAAACACCTTTTTCACGTAATCGAAACCGCTCATGGAGGTGAGATATTCCGGGCTGGGAATCATGCGGCTTTCCGGGGCAATGTTCACCACCTGGCATTCGTGCCCGTTTTCGATCAATGCCTGCTTGACAAACGACACCCGTACGCCCCACCCGGCTCGCGGCGGCGGATAG
>CAYVDX010000321.1:0-5105 GCA_964450485.1 uncultured Calditrichaceae bacterium | reverse complement strand
GACGGTCTCCGTCGGAATGCCTTTTGCGAGGCTCTGCCTCGCGTAACATGAGTTACTAAAAAATATTTTTGAAGATAAAGCATGAAAATTGAAGAAACAAGCAATAAATACGATCTTTTTTGTCGGGTTTCCTCAGCGTACCAGAATCAATCGTTGAGATTCGCGGGCAGACGGCGACTGAACGGAAAGAATGTATAAACCGGAGGCTGCCGGCGCGCCATTTTTGTCATTTCCGTCCCAGGTCATTTCGTGTGTTCCGGCAGCGAGAACGCCGCTGTGAATCTGCCGCACCCGTTGTCCGGCAACGTTAAAAACGTCCACGCGAATCGGCGCGGGCTGTCTCAGTTCAAAGCGAAATTTCGTTTGCGGGTTGAACGGGTTGGGATAAGCCGGATGTAAATCGATGCGCTCGGGGATATTGGCAAATGTTTCCCCGGGATCGTCGATGGCGGTCAGGCTGCGCTCGCTTTTCAGGATGGGAAAATCGTTTACGCCGCCGGGCGTTCCGGCGCTGGATGTGCCGGAATTGAGATAGGCAAAGAAGAGATTTTCTCCGTCGTTGGGAAAGTTGGTGCGCTGAAAATCCTGACCGGCGCTCCAGGCGGTTTTGCCGCCGTCGCCGTTGTTGAATCCGTCCACGTCCGTGCCGTTTTCAAATAATAAAACCGCATCTTCCCCGCCGTCTAATTTAAAACCGGTCACCGTGAAATCCGCCGCAAAACCATAGGCGCTTTGAAACGCGGCCGCGTCATTGGCGATCACGACGTAATCCAGCGGCGCCAGGCTGCCGCTCAATGTTTTTGTCGTCGAGGGCGAGGTTGCGCCGTTGTCGTAATATTTGACGGAAAAATCGCTCAGCGCGAGGGTGTTGCGGGAAAGATTGAAAAGTTCGATAAACGAGGCAGTACCGGACGAGCCGTCGGAGCTATTCACTTCGCTGATGAGCAGGTCGCTGTTGGCGGTGTATGGCACGTCCAGCGCGTTGTACCAGGCTTCGCCCCTGGTGTCGTTTTCGGCGACCACCGTGATTGGATTGCCGGCCCCGATGGATTGATAGGAAATGCTCGCATTGTTAAAGCTGTCCGAGCTGTTTTTAATGATCGGCTGCCAGTCATCGTTGGCAATATCCCTGAGGTTGTCTTTATCCAGCTTTGCGTATTGAATGATCGCGCCCACGGTGGCAAAAAAGTAGAGAAAATCGTTGGTTTCATCGATGGTTAATGACGGGCGGGTGGTGTTGCCGGTCTGCGTTGAGACGACGTTGAAAACGCTCCAGCTACCGGAAAAAGTGCGTTTCATCAGCAGAAATTTCGCGTTGTTCACGCTGTTTCCCAGCTTCATGGCTGCGTAAAGGTTCTGATCAAAATCCTTGATGATATTGACGTGATCATCGGAGGTCAGGCTGGTGGGCAGGGTTTCCTCGTTCCAATTCGCGCCATTGGTGGGATCGTCGCTGTCGGCCAGTTTGTAGAAGTGATATACATGCGCGCCGCTGCCCTGGCCCACGAAAACGCCCATAAAATCCTGTCCGCCGGATTTAAATGCCACCAAATCCGTCAACGCGCTGGATGCTTGTTTGATGGCAATATTGGGCGTCCAGCTAAGTCCGTCGTCAACGCTGTGCAAAATTCGCAGGCTGTCGCCCTGGGCGTAGGAGATGAACATATCGCCGTCATTGGCGCGGGCGATGACGGCCGGATCATTTGAAAGGGTGCTCATATCCAAAAGAACCGGAAAACCGCTGTCCAGCGAACTGCTGCTTTCGGTGATGCTGATCCGCACCACCTTGCTGCTGGTTGAAAATATCACATACATTTTGTTGTGAGTGTTGTCCATGAAAGCGTCCGGCTGATCATCCTTGGCGATGGGAATTGAAAGCTGATCCTGCCAGGCATCATCCACAAATTTGTAAAGATGCCAATTTGAATCCGAGACCGGACGGAAAATTCCCCACCAATGCCCCTGGTGAAAAACGACCTGGCTTTGGTTCGCTTTTTTGAAGCTAGTGCGTATTTCCGGCAGCGCAGTGCCGACAATTTCCAGGTTAAATTGGGCAAAAGCGGTTTGAACGCAGCAGAGCGTTATCAAAAAAATCGCGAATATCCATTTCATCATTTTCAGTTCCTCTTCGATTACTTATACCTATTCAGCCCACAGCCTGCCCCGGACAGTTGGGGAAACACGCTAAAAACTCGAAAAAAATATTTGATCATTTCGTGTGTCACCCCGGTATGGGGAGCTTGATATTTTGAATATTTTTTCTACCAATGGGATATAAAAGACACAAAAAAATCTTTACCCTTTTCGTTTGTTTCGTCTGTTTTGCGGGTTGAATAGTAACTGTCACTTCAGCAAAATCATTTTGCGCACCGCGCGGAAATTGCCGGCTTGAATGGCGTAAATATATAAGCCGCTGGCATACTGTTCTCCGCGAAATTCGATCAAATGATAACCGGCTGTTTTGTTTTCATCCAACAGCACCGCAACGCGCTGCCCCAACAGGTTGAAAATTTCGATTTTTACCCGTGTCGCCACCGGCAGCCCGAAGCGGATTTTGGTGGCGGGATTGAACGGATTTGGAAAATTTTGCAGCAGCACAAATTCCTTGGGAACGGTGCTTTCAAAATCGGGGCCGATGCCGACCGGGGTTTTCAGCCGGACTTGCAGCGTTTTTGAAACGCTTGCGCCCTGGGGATCGCTGATGGTCACGGTCGCCTGAACCAGGAGCGTCGCGGCGGGATTTTTCGCCGAAACGGTCAGCAATCCGCTGGCGTCATCAAAATCGAACAGCAGGGTGTCGGGCGCGGCGGAAAAAACGTAGGTGAGCAGCGAATCCGCTGTTTCCACATCGGAGACGGCGCTGAAAACGTCCAGGCTCACCGATTGATTTGCCGCGAATGAGACCGAATCCGGCAGTCCCGTTATTACCGGCGGGTCATTGACCGGGTTGACGGTGACGGTAACCGTTGCCGTGTCCAGCAAGCCCTTGCCGTCGTCGATCACATATTGGAACTGATCAACGCCGCTGAAAT
Organism: uncultured Calditrichaceae bacterium; assembly: GCA_964450485.1. Classification (GTDB taxonomy): domain Bacteria; phylum Calditrichota; class Calditrichia; order RBG-13-44-9; family J075; genus JACKAQ01. The sequence continues at coordinate 2,073 of CAYVDX010000321.1, read as the reverse complement.
CGGTTTCCGGCTGGTAGAGAATGGTCGAATCGCCCGGTGGGATGGAAACCACGCCGTGAATATTCGGGGCAAGCAGCGCGGAAATGCGCAGGCTGTCGCCGTTGGGATCACTGTCATTGGCCAGCGCGGCGATCGTAAGCGACGAATCTTCATCGGTTTGCACGGCGTCGTTTTGCGCCAGCGGCGGGGTGTTGTTATCTTCAACCGTCAGGGTAAAAAATTCAGATGACGAAAGCGCCGGGCTGCCGTTATCCGTCGCAACCACTTCGATGTTTGCATACACGCCTTCGTCCTTGAATCCGGGCGTAAAAGTCAGCGTTCCCGCGCCGTTCCCGGTGACGGCAAAACTGCCGAACGCGGGCAAATTATTCACCGAAAGCGTGACCGCGTCGCTGTCCGGGTCGCTGGCGGAAACCGTGATGCTGAGGGTGAGCCCTTCCAGCATGTTTTGATCGAGAATGCCCACGACAGACGGCGCGCGGTTCACATTGTTTACCACCAGGTTAAACGGTTCAATGCTAAACAGCGGCGGCGCGCCGTCATCCGTCGCGACGATCTCGATGGCATACGTCCCTGCGTCTTCAGGCCCGGTAATAAAGCGCAACAAGCCGGTCCCATCGCCGTTATCTATAACTGTGCCGAATGCCGGCAGGTTGTTTGCGGAAAGCGCAATGTTGTCGTTGTCTAAATCCGTCGCGGTGATGGGGATTTCGAGCGTATCGCCTTCGTCCATGCTTTGGTCGCTGATGGGCGTAATCGACGGGGCGCGATTGGTGCCGTTTACAGTCAGCAAAAAAGTCACCGTGTCGCTCAACTGTGGATTGCCGGTATCGCGGGCGATGACATCGATAAAATAATTCCCGGCGTCGTTAAATCCCGGGATAAAACGGACATTGCCGTTGCCATTGCCGTTATCCGTAAAGCTGCCGAACGCCGGCAGGTTTGCCGCGGAAAGCAGAACCAGATCGCCATTCGGATCCGACGCGCTGACGCTGACATCCAGCAAGCTTTGTTCGTCTGTGCTTTGATTGGGAATCGCGGCAATCACCGGGGGAATATTGGTTTCGATCACGGTTAATTGAAAATTGCTGGTGTCCGCCGCCGGGATGGGACCGTCGTCCACGGCGATGAGTTGTATCTGATAAACGCCGGATTGGGCATTGTTGGGCGAAAAAAAGAAGCTCCCGCTGCCATCGCCGTTGTCGGTAAACGCGGCGAACGCGGGCAAATTAGTCGTTGAAAATGTCACCGCATTTGTGTCGGGATCGCTGGCGGAAAATGTCAGCGACAGGGTCTCCTCTTCCTTCAGCGAAGTGTCGGGAAGCGCGGAAATCACCGGCGGGCGGTTGACGTTGTTCACGGTCAGGTTGAAGGAATCCTGCGCCGATTTGGGCGTTGGCGCGTCATCGGTGACCGTGACGGTGATGTTGGGATAACTCCCGGCGGCGGAAAACCCGGAGAAAAAATGATCGTTCCGCTGCCGTCGCCGTTGTCGGTAAACGCGGCAAAAGCGGGAAGATTGTTGACGGAAAATGCCAGCGAATTATCGCTGTCGGCGTCGCCGGCCGAAAGGTTGATTGTCAGCGGAACATTTTCATCCGTGGTTTGATCGGCAATGGCGGTGAGCACGGGCGCGCGGTTGCTGTCGCTGACGGTCAGGGTGAAAATCTGCTGATCGGACAGCGGCGACGGCGCATCATCGGTGACCGTAACGGTGATATTGGGATAGCTGCCGGCCTGCAAAAAATCCGGGGTGAAAACAATGGTTCCGCTGCCGTCGCCGTTATCGCTGAACGCGGCAAACGCGGGTAAATTCGCGGCGGAAAGGGTCAGGCTGTTGTCCGTATCGGGATCGCTGGCCGAAATCGCCACGGAAAGCGTTTCCGCTTCGCTCATGCTTTGCGCGGGAATCGCGGTCAGCGTCGGCGGGCGGTTGAATTCGTGAACCGTGAGTTGAAAGCTGGTCGAGTCGCTCAACGCATTTGGATCGCTGTCCGTCACTTTGATTTGAATATTTCCATAAACGCCGGAATCGGTATGACCGGGCGAAAAGGTGATGCTGCCGCTGCCGTT
>CAYVDX010000320.1:0-5132 GCA_964450485.1 uncultured Calditrichaceae bacterium | reverse complement strand
GGGAATATCGTCCGCCAGGCGTTTGAATTTGCCAAAACCCACAACCGCCGCTCCGTCACCGTGGTGGATAAACCCAACGTTCTGCGGGAAACCGGCGGATTGATGCTGCGCACGGCCCGGGAAATCGCTAAAGATTATCCCGATATTCCGTTGTGGGAAACCAACATCGACGCCCAATGCATGTGGCTGCTCAAAAATCCGTTTGATTACGACGTGCTGGTCGCGGAAAACATGTTCGGCGATATTTTATCCGACCTGGCCGCTCAATTGGTCGGCGGACTGGGCTTTGCTTCGTCCGGAAATATCGGCGATGATTACGCGGTTTTTGAACCGACCCACGGGTCCGCGCCCAAGTATTCCGGGCAATACAAAGTGAATCCCATGGCCATGCTGATCACGGCCAAATTGATGCTGGACTGGCTGAAAGAAACGGAAATGAGCGAACGGCTGGAAAACGCCATTGCCGCGGTCATCCGGGAAGGCAAGGTGAAAACCTACGATTTGGGCGGCGATAACACCTCGTTGGAAGTCGCCGAGGAAGTGGCGAGAAAATTGTAAAATTGTAGGGAACGCAAATTTGCGTTCCCCGTGGTGGTAGGGGCGAACGGCCGTTCGCCCTTACAGGATGAAAAAAAGGAGCGATCATGGATTTTATCACCTCAAAAATTGCCGATTACGCCATAAATTTAAAATATGAAGACATTTCCCCGGAAGCGGTCAGGGAAGTCAAGCGATTTTTGCTGGATTCGGTCGGTTGCGCGTACGGCGGAAGCGTTACCAAAGACGTCGGCATTTTTCGCGATTATTATAAAGAAATGGGCGGGAAAGCGGAAGCATCGGTGTTTAATTCCCCGCTGAAATTTCCCAATGCCCACGCCGCGCTGTTGAACGCGCTGATGATCCGGGCGCTGGATTACAACGATATTTACTGGGAAGAAGACCCGTCCCATCCCTCGGACATCATTCCGGCGGCTTTGACGCCGGCGGAAATTTTGGGGAAAAGCGGCAAGGATTTGATCACGGCGATCATTTTGGCGTACGAATTTGAAATGCGCTTTTGCGAAATCGCCCACCCGGGCATCCGGGAGCGCAAGTGGCATCACGCCACGCTCACGGCGTTTGTTTCGCCGGTTGTCGCCGGAAAAATGATGGATTTAACCAAGGCGCAGATCGTTCACGCCATCGGCATTTCCGGTTCCTATCACGCCACATTCGGCGCGGTGACCGCCGGGCATCTGACCATGATGAAAAACACTGTCGATCCGATGGCGACCCAAAGCGGGGTCACTGCCGCGGCATTGGCGAAACGCGGTTACGAAGGCCCCGCTCACGTGATCGACGGCAAGGAAGGGCTTGCCCAAACCATCACGAACATCGATTGGGAAATTGACGGACTGGTGCGCGATCTCGGAAAAGCCCCGGAACGCATTTTGCGCTGCTCCATGAAAGCCTTTCCCACGGAAGCACTGACTCACTCGCCCTTTACCGCGCTGCTGAAGATTTTTGACGCGCATGATATCGACCGAAAAAATATCGAAGAAATCACCATCAAAACCGTGGCGCGGGCTGCGGATATTTTGTCCGATCCCACCAAATACCATCCCACCACCCGCGAGACGGCCGACCACTCGCTGCCGTATTGCGTTGCCGCGCTCATTCTGGACGGCAAACTCAGCAACGCCCAATTTACCGAGGAGCGCATCAACGCGCCGGACATCCGCGACATGATTCATCGCGTGAAAGTGGTTGCCGAGCCGCGCTACGAAGCTATGTTCCCGGAGAAGAAACCGGCCGGCGCAATCATCCGCACCAAAGACGGGCAATCGTTTGAGGCGGAAGTGGACTATCCCACCGGCGATTATCGCAACCCGTTGAGCGATGATTATTTGCAGGTCAAATTTGATTCAATGGTGCTGGATAAAATTTCCAGGGAAAAGCGCGACCGCATCGTGGAAATGATTTGGGATTTAGAAAATGTGGAAAATGTGCGGGATTTGATGACGGCTTTTTCCGGGCAGTGATGTTGTGGATAAAAAAATGGCGTTCGGAATATCAACGAAAGATTTTACCCGGACGCCATGCGCTCGACAAACGTTTTCGGCGACACAACTTCGATGTTAAAATATTTTCCAACCGCCAAAACCGCCTTGTCGCCGGAAATGATGTATGCAGCCTTCAGCGCAACGGCGCATTCGAAAAATTTGTCGTCATCCGGGTCGGAATCCACGATTTTTAATTGAGGCGTTGAATTTGTAAAAATGGTGTTTGGCGAATGGGAAAACAGCGTGAGCAATTCATTTATCTCTTGGGTTCGCACTTCATCAAATCCAAAGTTGTTCAGCACCAATAAATATTCATCCAATATTGCGGATGATAAACAAAGCTTAAATTTGTCAGCTTTCCACAAATCAATAACCCTGCGCGGATAACTTGTGCTTATGAATGAGGAGAGAAGCACATTCGTATCGATGATCACTCTCATTTTTTATTCTCGGCCCGAACTGTTTTGATCGCTTGTTCAATATCTGCTTCGGTAATGTTACGTTTCTTCATTCGTTCGCCAATGCGATCCCACAGATCGTCGATGTAGCCGCTCATGTCCCGTTCACAGATGTATTTCTCAATTAATTCCCGAACGACAAGGCTGTTATTTTTTCCCTCCGCCCGCGCCAGTTTGGTCAATTTTTCTTTGGTTTTCGGATCAATCCGCACCAACAATTGTTCAGACATATTTCACCTCGCTTGATATAACGTATATCAAAGATAGCTTTTCTGCTTTGTAAAATCAAGCTCAAAATTTAGTTGAAATGAACGGCGGTGCTGAAACTACTTGATTTTTTGGTCAATTTTGCGGAAGTTATGATCGTGGGAAATTGATCGTTTTGAGAATCGAAACCATTCATCAATGCACGGGAAAACGATGTCAACTGTTCATATTCGCCCAAGCTGCGTGCGAAGCTCGCCATTAACGCCGGAAGAAGTGCTTCAACAGATCAAGGAAAATTTAGCAAAGCCGGATGCGCCCTGCGAAGGAACCGTGTCTTTTCATCACGCCCTGCTGCGCGTGCCGGACGCGCAGGCGCATTTCTGGTCGCCGCGGCTGACCGTGCAGGTTGAAGAACACGAAAACGGCTCGCTGCTGCGCTGCTTATTCGGACCGAGTCCCGCTGTGTGGACATTATTTATTGCGATTTACGCGGCGGTGGGATTTGGCGGCATGGTGGCGCTCATTTGGGGATATTCCCAATACACCCTGGGCATGGACGCCACTGTTTTATGGCTGGCGCCCATTGCCGCGGTCATCGGCTTGACAGCCTGGGTTGTGGCGTGGTTCGGGCAGCGGCTCGGTCACGATCAGATGGTGATTCTGCAGGACTTCCTCAAACAAACCGTTGACTGCCGCATCGTTGAAGATTGATCCCGCATCCTCAAGCCCGCGGCGCTATTTTTTTCCCGGCAGGGAAGGATTTCCGCCGATTACGGATTCAACCCCGTGTGACAATCCGTGCACAACCCGTCCTTCCAGTCTTCATCGTCATCGGGGTGGCGAAAATCAAGCCCTTTTCCAACACTGGCAAATTCCATTTCGCCCGGCGATCCCTGGGCAAGAATGGAATGGCAGAGGTTGCAATCCTTGCTGATGACCTCGCCGTCGTCATTGGCGTGGGTGTCATTGTGGCAGCGAAAGCAGCCGTCAAAGTTTGTGTGCCCGATGTGATTGGGATATTTATCCCACCGCACGCCCATGTCGGGAAAAATATTCTGAGAAAATACTTCCTGCATGGCAACGATCGCCTGATCAATCAGCGCTTTCTTTTCCTGGTAAATATCGGGATAATCTTCCTGGTAAAATTCGCTGATTTGCTTTGCAATCGCCGCTTTTGCCGAATCCATCGAGGTAAACTCGGCGTCGCAAATGTCCATCAACAGCGATTTGATTTCCGGCAGATCCGTCGAAATTTTTCCGGCGGTAATGGCATGATTCACAAATTCGACCGGCGGGCGGTAGTCATGCGACGGCCGGTTGTGGCAGTCCATGCAATCCATGGTGTGAATCTCCGCATTTTTGATCGCATCTTCATCCAGCGGTTCTTCATCGTCGTTAAATGTTTTAATCTCACCGGTTTTTAAATTTGTGTAGCGCACCCAGGGCAGCTTCTCACGTTTTTCGTCCGTGGCAATGTATTCAATTTTGGTGTCCGGGTTGATGTGCCAGTGGATACCTTCCTTCAAACCCAGGGCGGATTTTTCCGCCCCGATTTTCAGCAAAAGCTGAATGTCCCATTGGGTGCTTTCCTCATCTAATTTATAGTGTGTTTCGTGGCGCAATTCCCGCGCGTAAAATTTTTCCGGCCAGTGGCAGGTCTCGCAGGTTTCCCGGGCCGGACGCAAATTCTCCACCGGCGTGGGAATCGGGCGGGGATATTTATTTGCCAGCACGGAATATACCTGGTACAGACCGGAAAGCTTTGAGCGGACATACCAATCCGCCCCGGAACCCACATGGCAATCCACACAGGCAACCCGCGCGTGGGAAGAGTGCTGGTACGCGGTATATTCCGGGTGCATCACGCTGTGGCAAAGCGTGCCGCAAAATGTGGTGGATTCGGTAAAATGAAAGGCTTCATAGCTGCCCACGGCTGAAGCGAATAATAATATGGTAGTCACCATTGCAAAAATCATAAACGCATTGCGATGCCGGGTATCATTCAAATCCACCCGCGGCCAATCCAGCACCTGGGTCGTCCCTGATATTTTATTCCGCCGGCGTTGACGGATCATGCCGATGGGAATCATTACCAATCCCAAAATCATCACGGCGGGGAGAATGATGTAAATAATCAATCCCAGGTAAGCGTGACTTTCCCGCATAAAAACGGTGATCGTGAACAGGAAAACAATCATTGAAAAGCTGATTGTCGCAATGGTTGCGCCGATGAGCGTCATCCAGTTATGGGTCGAACGGGGAAGACGAAATTTCATAGCTGCCTCATTTTAATCGTGCATTTTGTGTTTTAGGATTTAGGGTATGACGACATTTGAATTTGTGATCGCCTTTTTTAATCTAATGGTAGAATTAATTACGGTTAAAATATCTCGTTTATTTTTCACCCGTTATCCCGGTTTCTTCC
>CAYVDX010000319.1:0-5136 GCA_964450485.1 uncultured Calditrichaceae bacterium | reverse complement strand
TCGGGATTTTGTTGGTGAGCAGGAGGCTGTCAATGGGAAACATGCAAAGCGAAAAAAAGTGAAAAGTGTTTGAGGGGTTAGGTGTTTTTCTGATTGAAAGATTTCGAAGAAGTGGTGGTCTTTTTATCAAAATTTTTTTGACTAATGTAGAAAAAACGTTTTTTTCTGTGGAAAGGTAGATGTACATTTTGAGATCAGGCAAATATCCAATGAAAATATTTGGAGAGATTATCCATGAGCGTTACGTTATACATTAAATCTAAGAAGAAAGCCAGAACGGTCATGCCCCTGGTCAAATCGGCGATTGAAGCGGAAATTGCTAATCTCAAACTCGCAATTGAATTGGCCGTGATACGCTTAAAGCCTTTTGAAGAGAAATATCAAGTGCCTTCCGAGCATTTTATCAAAAATATGGCTGCGGAAGACCTTGAGGGCGGTGACGATGAATTCATATCCTGGGCGGGTGAATACGAGTTGAAGCAATGTTTAGTGAAAAAACTCCGCCACTTACAGGAAATCAAGTATGACAATACAGAAATACATTGATGAAATTAAGGCTTCTCTTGATCGTTACGCTAACAGCTTTCATATTATCGATATCGAATTATATCTTGATTTACGTATCCAACAGCAAGGTTTTGTAAAGGGGACTGTTTATTTTGTCAATAACACTCGTTTACATTTTAAGGAATTTGTTGATGCCAGTGAAGGCATACTCCGAAAATTGCGATATTCCTACCATTTTCAAAATGCGGATTATTCATTGATTTTTCGGTATGATAATTCGGATCACAAACCCAGGTTGCCCTTTAAAGATCATAAACATTTACCGGGTGAAATTGTTTCGGCAAAATCTCCGACCCTTTCCGAAGTCATCTTGGAAATTTTGGCACACATCAGCGAGAAATAATCAATAAATGTCATATGTTTAAGACATGATCGAATTTTGGAAAAAGTTACAAAAATATCTTGACGCGAATGAACCGGTATTTTTAGCATTTGTCGCGGAAAATACCGCGCACTCGCCGGGCACGATGGGCGCGAAGATGCTCATCACGGAGAATGAAACGGTGGGAACCATCGGCGGGGGAACCATGGAATTGAATCTAATGCGGCGGGCCCGGCAAATTCTGGCGTCCGGCGATGATTTTATCCCGGAAATACAAACGCTGAACCATCGCGCTGACGGCCCGGGAGAGAAATCCGGGATGATCTGCGCCGGAAGCCAAACCAATGTGTATTACCTGTGCCGCCCGGAAAAAGACCGCGCAACCGTTGAACAACTCGTGCAATTTTTGGAGAACGACCGCGCCGGCGTGTTGATGCTGGATCGCGGCGGATTGCATTTGCAAGCGCGGTCGCTCGATCCGCAACAGCCGCAAAACGTTTTGGAAAAATTTGACGCCGAGTGGCGCTACGTTGAGCAATTGCAGAACATGCGCAGGATTGCCATCGTCGGCGGCGGCCATTGTTCGCTGGCGTTGAGCCGGGCATTGCGCCCACTGGGTTATGAAATTACCGTATTTGATACCCGCCCGGATGTGGCGACCTTTGTCGAAAATGAGGCGGCGCATCATAAAGTAATTCTCGATGATTTTCGCGACGCCGGCAGCCGAATCGCCTTTCCGAAACTCACCCGCGTCATCGTGATGACCGTTGACATGGCGTCAGACGCGCGCGGTTTGTCGGGGGTTGTCGGAAAACCGTTTCCGTTTATCGGGGTGATGGGCAGCAAAGCCAAACTCGCGGCCATCTTCAAAAAATTGCGTGCCGCCGGGATTCCCGAAAGCGATCTGCAAAAAATTACCGCGCCGGTGGGTTTGCCGATGCGCAGCCACACGCCGTCGGAAATCGCGGTCAGCATCGCGGCGCAGTTGTTGCAAATGGAGGAAGAATAAAATGCCAACCCAAAACGCCCGGGCGTTGCTTAACATTTACATCGCTTGCGCGGAAACGCTTTATCCTATTTTGAAAAACCTTCCGGACGAGCAGCTAAACTGGCAGCCGGCCCCGGACTCGCGCTCCATTGGGGAACTCGCCCGTCATCTCATCCGGGTGGACAAATGGTTCTTCGACCGGCTGGGGCTTGCCCATTCCATCGCGGATCCCGGCGAGGTGGGCGCCGGGCAATTGCTGTCGGCGTTGAAACAGACGCATCGGCAGATTGCAAATATTTTGGAGCAAACGCAGGATGACGCCGATTTGATCCGCAAAAGCGGCGCCGTCGATGCCCGGCCGCATGATACGCTCGCGGAAGCTGTGGTGCATATTGCCCAGCATTATTTGTATCATCACGCCCAAATGGTTTACCTGCGCCGGGCGCGGGATCGCGAATGGAAAGCGCCGCTGGAAGCGTGGGAAAATGCCAGTTATGCGCTGTCGGATGCGTTAGCCGTGATTCAAAAATTGTTTTCCGAATAATCCTCGAACACAAGTATCGAAGAAAATTTGATGAATTACCTGATCAAAAACGTCACAATTTTCAGCAATGACGCGCAACATTCGATGTTGCGAAATCATTGCGTCATCGTGGAAAATACGCGAATCAAAGCAGTTCTGCCGGCCGCTGGTTTACCCGAAAAATATGTTGATTTTACCGTTATCGACGGGGGCGGGCGGCTGCTCATGCCCGGTTTGATTAATACTCACATGCACTTTTACAGCACCTTTTCCCGCGGTTTGGCATTGCCCGGAACGCCCAAAAATTTTCACGAAGTGCTGCAAATGCTCTGGTGGCGATTGGATCGCTCGCTGGATTTGGACGCTTGCTACTACAGCGCCCTGTTGCCGGCGATTGTCGCGGTAAAAAACGGCGTCACTGCGATCATCGATCATCACGCGAGTGCGTTTGCCGTGGACGGCAGCCTGGATCGCATCGAGGAAGCGCTGGCGAAAATCGGGCTGCGCGGGGCGTTGTGTTACGAAACATCCGACCGCGACGGCAAGGAGATCGCCCGGCGGGGATTGCGGGAAAACGAGCGCTACATTCGCAAATGCCGCGCGGCGAAATCACAGAATCCCGAACATCTCTTTGACGCGATGTTCGGGCTGCACGCCTCATTTACGCTCGATGACGATACATTGGAAGCCGCCGCGGAATTGAGCCGCTCGCTTGATCGCGGTTGTCATATTCACCTGGCGGAAGACCCGGTGGACGCGCAACTGACCCGCGAAAAATACAGCGCCGGTCTGGTCGAACGTCTGCAAAAATTTAACATTTTGGGCGAGAAATCCCTCACGGCGCACGGCATTCATCTCAGCGAATCGGAAAAAGACATGCTGGCGGAAAGCGGGGCAATGCTCGCTCACACGCCGCAATCGAACATGAACAACGCAGTGGGGCGCACCGATATTTTTGGGTACCTGCGCCGGGGAATGCTGACCGGGCTGGGCACTGACGGCATGTCCGGCGACCTGAAACCCGACATCCGAACGGCAATGTGGCTGCACAAACACGATCTGCGCGACAGCAACGCCGCCTGGAATGAAATTCAGCAAATGACGCTGAAAAATAACCCGGCGATTTTTGAACGGGTCTCCGGGCAAAAAGTGGGGCGCATCGAAGCTGGCTGTCTCGCCGATCTGATTTTAGTGGATTATTACCCGCCGACGCCGCTTACCGGCGATAATTTTTGGGGACATTTTCTCTTCGGCGTCATGGACGCCGCGGTGCATTTGACCATGGTGAACGGAAAAATTGTGATGCAAAACGGGGAGATTCCGGGCGTCGATGAGCGAAAAATCGCCGCAGACGCCCGGACCGTTGCGGAAACCGTTTGGCGGCGTTTTCAGAAGTAAATCCGTGATTCGTGGCGCGGGATTCGTGGCAAATGCCACTGACCTGATCACGAATCACGTCATTCGACGCATGATTCGTGACGAATGCCAATGACCTGATCACGAATCACGTAATAACGCAAGTTGTACAATCCGCTCAATCAATTCATTAAAATTTATCCCAACAGCTTTGGCCATTTTGGGCGCCAGGCTGGTCGCGGTCATGCCCGGGAGCGTGTTTAATTCCAGGCAGAAAAATTTGTCGTCATCGCGCAGGCGAAAATCGACCCGCGCATAGCCCTGGCATTGCAGCGATTGGAAGGCCCGCAGCGCCGCTTCCCGAATTTTTTGCGAAAGTTTCTCCGGCAGTTTTGCCGGTACTTCGTAGCGCGTCAGCCCGCCCTGGTATTTTGCTTCGTAATCGTAAAAACCGCTTTTTGGGATAATTTCCAGCACCGGCAGCGCTTCGTTCCCGAGCACGGCCACGGTCAATTCCCGACCGGGAATGTATTGCTCCAACAACACACCATGACTGTATTTGAAAGCAATTTCCAGCGCGGAATCAAGTTCATCCAGCGATTGGATGATGCTCAACCCAACCGTGGAACCCTGGGAATTCGGTTTTACCACCAATGGTAAACCCAACGATTTAACCCGGTGGCGCTCAATGTTTTCATTTCTCAAATGATGCTGCCACGGCGCTGTGGGCACAAAATTGGCTTGGAAAATAATTTTGGAGATATGTTTGTCAATTCCCATTGCGCTGGCCAACGAGCCGCTACCAGTGTAAGGGATTCCGGCGATCTCAAGCAATGCCTGGATTTGCCCGTTTTCGCCATACCCGCCGTGCAGACCGATAAATGCTGCGTCAAATTGCTCACGAGCCAGGTAATCAACCGTTTTAAACAAATTGCGGTCGAGGGTCGCTTTTTGATTTTCAATATCCGGCGGCGTGGTTTTGACCAATTGCGATGGATCGACAGTTTCAAAATCGAGCGTTTTATCGCCATAGGCGCAGTCGATGGCCTGCACGTCGTGCCCGTTTTCGCGCAGGGCCCGGGCAATGGCCACGCCGCTGGAAAAGGAAACATCGCGTTCGGCGGAGGTGCCGCCTAAGAGTACGGCTATTTTCATGTATCGTCCGTAGTTTTAGGATGTAATGTAAAATGAATTTTAGAGCGTTTAACGTGATTCGTAATTGTGATTCGTGAATTGTGTTAGAACAAAAGCCGGGTATTACCGTTTATCCTTCACGCAATCACTCAATCACTCAATCACGCAATCACTCAATCACGCAATCACGCAATCACGCAATCACGCAATCACTCAATCACTCAATCACTCAATCACGCAATCACG
>CAYVDX010000318.1:0-5139 GCA_964450485.1 uncultured Calditrichaceae bacterium | reverse complement strand
CCGCCCACCAGACAAATCGTGGCGGATTCCAGCAAAAACTGCATCAAAATGGCGCTGCGTTCAGAATTGACCGGCAAGGATGCCGGTCTTACGTATCCAGTTCATTCATAACGCAATGCTTCAATCGGATGCAGTTTTGAAGCTTTATACGCCGGAATGATGCCGGAAACAACGCCTACCAAAACCGAGACAAACATGGCTACGACGACAATCCCCGGCGAAACGGTAGCCGGCATTAGAAATTTATCGACGATGGCGGTGACGCCAAAAGCCAATGCCACGCCAATGAGTCCGCCCACCAGACAAATCGTGGCGGATTCCAGCAAAAACTGCATCAAAATGGCGCGGCGTTTTGCGCCAATGGCTTTGCGGATGCCAATCTCGCGGGTGCGCTCGGTAACGGATACGAACATAATATTCATCACGCCAATGCCGCCGACGAGCAGCGAAACACCGGTAATCAGCAAGCCGATCATCACCACCACGCCCATCACATTGTTATAAGCATTCATCAGCGTATCCATTTGATTGATGGAAAAATCGTCTTTGTCTGTGGGTTTCAGCTTGCGTATTTTTCGCATTTCGCCGACCACTTCATATTCAAAATCAGCCATGCTTTCCTGCGAGGGTGCTTTTACGGCAAAGTTAAAGTTGCGATTTCTACTGCCATACGCCTTCATAAACGACGTGATGGGAATATAAATTTGGCTGTCGAAATTCGGCCCGCCAAAAAAACCGGCGCTGCCCTGTTTTTCCATAATGCCGATCACCCGGAAATGATGCCGCCCGATCTTTATTTTTTTATTGATCGGGTTTACGCCCTCAAACAACTTTTCGCGGATTTCCGCGCCGATGACACATACAAAGCGTTTGTTTTTTACATCGAATTCGGTCAAAAAACGTCCGTATTCCGGAAGGTTGGTTGTGATCATTATGTGTTTATCGGTCGTTCCGATAATATCGATATTTTCCAGCACCCTGGAGCGATATTTGATCCTTCGTTCGGTACCCGTCGTCGGATTGATTGCCCTGGCGTCAATCAGCTTTTGCGCCAGTTTTTCGCTGTCTTTCATGGTCAGGTTTTTACGATTGCGAAATTGAAACCAGTTTCCGACCTGCACCCAGGGCGTCCGGGAAACATACAACACATCCGAGCCAATTGCCGAGATGCTTTCCTTAAAATTGTTGCTCAATCCATTGGCCGCGGTCATGGTCGTGACAACCGCCACGATCCCGATAATAATGCCTAAAGTGGTCAGCACGCCCCGGGCTTTATTGGCTTTCAGCGCCCGCAGGGCAATTTTAAATGATTCGAATATGTCGTAAAAATAAAGTCGCATAAGATAAATCCTGTTTTATTTGTGACAGGCAAAAAGCGTTGCCCCTATCAGTGTTTGCCGTTTTTGGTTAGCTCATCACTTTCGATAAGCCCATCACGTAAACGTACGATGCGACGAGTGCGCTCGGCGATTTCGTTTTCGTGCGTAACCAGCACAATGGTATTTCCGGCTTTGTATAATTGCTCGAACACTGCCATTATTTCTTCACCGGTAGCTGTGTCTAAATTTCCGGTTGGCTCGTCAGCAAGGATGATCGACGGATTGTTCACCAGTGCGCGGGCAATGGCAACCCGTTGGCGCTGCCCCCCGGAAAGCTCGTTGGGCTTATGATTGATGCGATCCGATAGTCCGACTTTCTCAATGGCCGCCGTCGCCATTTTCTTGCGTTTTGCAGCGGGGACGTTGCCGTAAATCAGCGGCAATTCAACATTGTGCAGTAAATCCGATCGCGGCAGTAAATTGAATGTTTGAAATACAAAACCGATTTTTTGATTGCGGATTTCCGCTAATTGGTCATCATCCATTTTACTGACATCCTGCCCTTCGAGGAAATATTCACCGGAAGTCGGGGTATCCAGGCAGCCGATCATATTCATAATTGTGGATTTTCCGGATCCCGACGGACCCATAATCGCCAAATATTCATTATCGCCAATTTCCAGGCTTACGCCGCGCAAAGCCCGCACCTCTTCACCCTGCATTTTGTATACTTTGGTGATGTCTTTAATATTTAACACAGTTGTAATTCCTTTGATTTATCGTGTTTAATGGGCGCTTGTGTTGCCTTCATCGCCGTTCTTTTTGATGGTAATTTCAGAACCGTTTTGCAAGTCCTTGCTGATGGCCCGGTAATTCCCGATCACAATTTCTTCGTCTTCGGAGAGACCGTCTAAAATTTCGATGGATGTATCGCTTTGAATGCCGGTTTTCACCTGGCGGGCCTCAACTTTGCCATTTTTGACCACGAAAACAATTTCAATAAATCCGTCTTTGTCCGGTTTGAATTCCGTTTCTGATTCGTCGGCAATCGCCTCGCCGCTTTTTGCTTTGTGGGGCTCTTTTTTCAATTGTTGAGGGGTGCGCACCGCCACCGCCTGAATGGGCACGGCAATACAGTTTTTACGCGTCTCCGTTACGATGTCGCTGCTGGCCGTCATCCCCGGACGTAATTCCTTGGCCGGTCGGTAATCAGCGGGTTTGATTTCTTCGGGATGACCGGGATTGTTTTTACCGGCGTCGCCTTCGCTGATCGCCCCGCTAACAGCAACTTTTACTTCAAACTCAGTCTTTTGGTCGTTGGTACCCTGCCCGGAAATTTTGGCGCTGTTGGCAATTTCCGAAACAATCCCGGTGAAAACCACATCCGGCAGCGCATCAATTTCAATTTTGGCCGTATCGCCGATGGCAACCGTCACGATGTCATTTTCATCGACGTCCACCAGCGCTTCCATGCCGGAAAGATTGGATATTTCCATGATAATATCTTCCTGGAATTGCGATCCCAGCGCGATTTCGCCCTGCTCTTTATTCAGTTTGCTGACGGTGCCGGACATCGGGGCGTAAATTTTTGTCTTGGAAAGATCATCCCGGGTTTGCTTCAGCGTTGCCTTTGCCTGCGCCACCCGGTCTATTGCGGACTCATAACGCGCTTTTTCCACTTCAGCGGTCGCTTTAACCGCATCAAGCGTTGCCTGGGATTCCAGACCTTTGTCGAATAATTCCTTTGTCCGGATGAAATCTTTTTCTGTTTTTATCATATTTTCGCGCACCAGTTTGGCGTCTGCTTGAACCGATCGTAAGTTGGCTTCGGCGCTTTCCACGCTGGCAAGATAACGCTTGTTATCCAATTCCAGCAAAAAGGCGCCTTTTTCCACCCAGTCGCCTTCTTTTACCGGCAGGCGGATAATTTTTGCGCTCACATCCGCGCTGATATTCACCTGGGTTTTCGGTTGGATGCGCCCGGTAGCGGTAACGGTTTGAACTACTTTTTGGCGTTTGACTTTTGCCGTCTCCACGGCAATTGCCTCATCGCCGCCCCGGTTCATATTGATGGTTACCACGATTAGTGCAATAATCAGGACTAACATTGATATGATTAGAATCTTCTTCTTGGACATAAAATGCTCCCGTCTTTTTAGCTTTGTTGTCTCTGGAAAATTTCCCAAAAATTTGTTCTTAAATATCTTGTATTTGTATAATGTGTCCCGGCGAATTTTGTTTGCGCCGCCATTTATTTTGGTAAGTTGTCTTACAGGAAAGAGTGACGGGAGTGTTCGGGAAAATGTTTCAGCAAAGGTGAAAAAATCGGGGATTGTTGAAGCGATTGTATAAAAAAAAGCAGGTAAAAATATGTGTTTCCAAAAGATATTATCCGCGTTTATTTACGATGCGGAAATCCTTTGGAGTGGCGAAAAAATTCAATACGTATTTGGCGTTATCGATCAAGAAATCATTTTTCCAATTAGATAAATGATGGCAATCCACAGTGGGATGGACAAAACTGTTGCGATCACAAAGCCCTGGAATGCACGGGATCCTTCTACGAAATCGGTTTTTTCTATCACCGCTTGCGGCTCGAGGTCGATTGGCATTTTAAATGGTTCAGCGCCCGGTTGTTTTAACGCTTGTACGGCTTCCATGTCAGCATCCTTTGTTTTAGTTTCAATCATCACTTGCCTCCAAGTTAGCGGCGAATTGTTACAGCGTGTTTACAAATTGATGAACATCGGTTGAAATTACTAGCGAGCGGGTGAATCATTTGATGTGCCGCCGCGTAATGCAAATCAACAGATAACGCGGCGGCAACACCAAATTCGCTTGTAGAAATTTGCCGCAAATTTTTTTATTGTACCAGGCTCATTTTTATCGTGCGGACAAAATCCCCGGCCTGCAGTTTGGCAAAATAAATTCCCGTTGGAAGACGTCTGCCGTTAATCGTTTCCGCCGTCCAGGCGACGGAATGGGAACCCCGCGGTTGAAATTGATCCACCAGCGTTGCCACCGGACGGCCGACGATGTCATAAACAATCAACGAGACCCGACTGCCCCGGCGAAGTTGGTAGCGAATATTTGTGGAAGGATTAAACGGATTGGGAAAATTCTGCGCTAAGTCAAACGATTGCGCAGCTTCATCGAGATCGCCGATGGCGCTGACCACATCGCCGCGGGGATTCCAATAATCCGTGTCGATGGCCAGCCCGAGGTCTGCGTAATCGCAAATTAGCACTTCCTTGCTCGAATTTGTGTTGTTGTGAAGCAGGAAAATACCTTTCGGAAAAGCCGGGCCGAGATTCGTATTGATGACGTCGATGCCGTCCGTGCCGGTTGCGCCGCTGACTGTGAACGTTTTAACAAAATTGTGGGGCGGCTTGCGTTCATAAACCTTGTAGTCGTCGCTGCCCTGGCTGGAAGCGATCAAATAGCCGTCGCCGTTAGCAGCGTAGTAAATGGCGAGGCCTTCCACATCCGCGGTCAGCCCGTTTTTGCCGATTTCGGCAATCTGTGCGCCGGCCGGATTCGGTTCAGTGGGATCGGCGTCAAAAGCGTAAATGCCATTGTTTTCATTCGCCGCGAACAAAAGCCCGGATTCATCATCGGCGACCAGGCCTTCGGTGATGCCGCCGGGGCCGTTAATCCAGGTGCGCATTTCAAGACCGTTGATGCCGCCATTGTTGTCATCGATCAATTCCCACTGGCGCAATTGTCCGCTTTTGCCGGAAGCGACGGCAAAGAAACGGTCGCTTGTGCGGCTGTGATACAATGTGAAACCATAAATTTCCGTCGGCCAATTTCCGGCGTC
>CAYVDX010000317.1:0-5139 GCA_964450485.1 uncultured Calditrichaceae bacterium | reverse complement strand
CCCAGGACAAAGAAACTCCGTAGGAGTGACATATTACCGATCATTTTAAAAAAATATCCGGTACTGGATCCATCAATATAGTTTTTTAGTTCAACAAAGAGTTTTGTGTAAAATCTTATAAACCAGCAATATTGTATTATTGCCTTCTCTTTATTTACAAGTGTGTGAGTTTTTATTGATTTTGTATCTCCTGAATTCGCTCTCTTACACTTTTTCCGATTCCTAAAACGCTTCTCATCGTACGCTGAATGAAAGACGAATTGTTCGCTGAATTCGGCAATAAAGTGATATTAGAGCCGGGTAGCGCAGAAGATACAACATTTGTAGCATCTGGCCTTCCCCGGAAAAAGTGGACATAATGTTAAGCTGCATTCGTTCCGGAATTATGGCGATATTTTTCAGTTCGCGCTATTATTGTTCAAGAGGGAGTTGTGGATTTCAACTCAATAAGCTGATAGTTAATGGGTTTAACCGATGGCTATTAATATCCAATTTCTCAATGTGTCCCCAAATAGGGAAATTCCTAAACTATAACTGGACGATTACAATGGCAATTATAAATATGACTAACGACAATTTATAAAGAATGAGTAACAAGTGTTGTATTTTTATTTCTTTACCAATTTGATCATATACAGTTTTATTTAACTTTAATGCTCTGAGGAATTTTTTTATAAGTTAACCCCTTGGCTAAGAGAGATGTTTCATTAAAAAATTCAACATCATTCTCTTTTAAAAACGCTTTAATTTTATGGTCAACAGGATAAAAAAGAACCATTTCAAACAACAAGATAAAGATCAGAGTGTTAATTAACATTTTTTCTTTTTTTAAGTTGAATTAACTGAAGGGGCGCGGAATTTTTTCCTTTGTTTTTTAACGACTTACAAAAAAGTGTTTTCATCATATTATCAACATGACAAATTTTGTCAGAAAAAGTCATCTAAGTGCAGGTTTTATGCCAAAACTTTTAGAAAAACTCCACGACCCCTCAGTTAGTTGGGCTATTTCCAGCGTATTGATATAGTGTAAATGACGGATATAATTCAGCGAAATGATCAATCACAAAACTATTTTCCCCCAGCCGCCTGCTTGACGTATTTTTCGTACCAATCCAAATATCGCCGGAAGCGGTCTTTCTGAAAACCGGGACGACGGATGCCGTGATGTTCATTGGGATAAACCACTAATTGCGTGGTGCGTCCCAATCGCCGCAAAGCCTGGTAAAGTTGCTCGGAATTGAGAATCGGCACGTTCCAATCCAGGTTTCCACCCATGATCAGCGTGGGCGTGACAATTTTTTCCACCGAATTGAAGGGCGAAAGCCGCTCCCACAGCTCCCGGTTTTCCCAGGGCAGGCCCAGCTCTTTTTCCCATTCAAATTGGTAGTGATCGTGACCGTAATTGGCCGCGTACAACACTTCGCTGGCGCCGGTAATGGCCGCTTTGAACCGGTCGGTTTTGGTGATCACGTAATTGGTCAAAATGCCGCCGTACGACCAGCCGCCCACGCCCAAACGTTCCGGGTCGGCGTATCCTTTTTGGATGGCGTCATCCACCCCGGCCATCACGTCCTCAAAATCTTTATTGCCCCAATCCTGGTAAATCCCCATGGAAAAATCCTGCCCATACCCGGAGGAGCCGCGCGGGTTGGTGAGCACCACGAGGTAGCCGTTGGCGGCGAACAATTGCGCTTCAAAATTAAAGCGAAAATCATATTGCGACACCGGCCCGCCGTGGATGCGCAGCAATGTGGGATAGCGAAAATCCGGGTCAAAGCCAATCGGTTTGTAGATAAACCCTTCGATTTCCGCGCCGTCCTTGCTTTTAAAATGGGTGTTTTCGACCTCGGCGAGATTCAACTCGTTAAGCAGATCAGTGTTGGTTTGGGTCAATTGGCGCAATCTTTTATTTTCCAGCAGAAAAATCTCCGAGGGCAGCCGCGGATTGCTGACAAGCGTTGCCGTCACGCCGCGGTTGTTCATCGAAAAATCGCGCACGATGTTTTCGCCGGAAATCAGCCGCGTCAATCCCTTCCCGGACGCATTGATGCGCGCCAGGTTTCGCTCGCCGCTGTCCTCCAAAATGAAATAAATCTCCTTTCCATCCGCGGAGAAACGCGGGGAACTGACGTTGCGATCCAGCGGTTGGGTCAGCACTTGCGACCGGCCGCCGGCCGCGGGAATCACGGCTAAATGATTGGTGGCATACCAGATAATCTCCGGCTCGGTCACGGTTACGTAGGTGATAAATTTTCCGTCTGGACGCCAGGCCGGCGCATAATCCGCACCGGGATTGCTGGTGACTTGCAGCAGGGTTTCGCCTTTGTCGGGCGTATCCGCGGAAACGATCCAGATATCGCTGTTGTCGTTGCCGTCCGGGTTTTCGCTGCGATTGCTCACAAACGCGATGCGCTTTCCGTCGGGACTCCAGACCGGCTGCGAATCGTCATAATCGCCGGAAGTGAGCTGGATGACGCTGGTATCGCCCGGCTGAAACAGATACAAATGGGCGCGATGGTGATCGAGATAGCCTTTGTAATCGCGTTTAAATTGCAGCCGGTCGATCACCCAGGGCCTGGGCTTCTTTTTCTTCTTTGGATCCTTCTCCAAATCTTCCGGCCTGGGATCAGTCAACACCAACAGCAGCTTTTTGCCGTCCGGCGACCATTCGTAGCTGTCCACGCCTTGTTTAATTTTCGTCAATTGCCGCGCTTCGCCGCCCTGGCGATTGAGCGCCCACACCTGGGTTTTGCTTTCGTTGCGATCGGCCAAAAATGTCAAATATTTGCCGTCGGGACTCCAACGCGGCCGGCTGGCTGACGATCCTTTTGCGGTCATGGGAATGGCTTCGCCGCCGGCAACGGGCGCCATCCAAACCTGGGTTTCGGATTTATCTTTTTCCAGATCTGCCGCGGCAACCGTATAAGCCACCCACTTCCCCTCCGGGCTTACCCGCGGATCGCTGACGCGCTTCAGTTTGAAAAAATCATCGATGGTCAGGTTACGTTTTGCCGGTAAATCCTGGGCAGAGATGCTTTGCACGGCAAAACAGAAAATGCAGCAAATGAATATAACAAGTTGATCACCGAAGGCTTTGATGTTCATGTAATTTCTCCTTTCTAAAATTCCAGGTTAAGCGGTTTCTCTCTGTCCATTTCCCATTTCAACGGATTGTTGATGATGTATTGGCGAATGTTGAACAATTCTTTCTCGTTGCGAATAATCCGATCGTAAAAACTTCGTTGCCAAAGAGTATCACCGGGAGTATCACCCAACAGGTTAACCGCTCTGGTAACCGCGGATTTAAATGAGCCTATAATGGTTGATAATGACCTGGCCATTGGCTTACCAAATTGGCGTTCATCCATTGTTTGGGCATGATAACGGGCACCCGTAGTGGCATGACGCGCCATGCCACTACGGGTGATAATAATAACACCATGGAAATGATTCGGCATTACGACAAATTCATCTAACTCAACATTATCACGAATTTTTTCAGTATTCAACCATTCCTGTTCGACAATCAGCCCGTAGTGGTTCAATTGCATTTTTCCATCAATTATATCTCCAAACATACATTGCCACTTGTCAACGCAAATCGTCACAAAATAATAACCAGCCGCAGTGTAATCATATCCTTTCAATCGGTTGGATTTCCGATAACGCTGATTGAATTTATCTTTCATATCACCTTAAATCCGTTCACCCGTAATGGCACGGCATGCCGTGCCACTACGGGTTATGATAATAACACCGTGAAAATTTGAACACCTTATTTCACATAGCTGAGGATATCCGGAACGGTAAAATATTTGTAATTTGAATATCCTCTCACGATTCGGTTCGGTTGCCGGCCTAAATCACCGCCCTTCCAAAGGGCAAATCAGTAATCATTTTTTCGAAGGCGTGTAATCCATAATTTGCACAAATTGCAAGTGCAAGTTGCAATTTGTGCAAAATCGGATTCTAAGAAATAACCACTGCCCGACAGCCGGTTATGGCAGCGCAATTGAAAACGGCACTTGCAGATTTTCCCATTGCAAAGCCACCTGCGCAGCGTTGATGGTTTTATCCGCGGCCGGCGTCAATGCGGGAATGGCAAATTGCATCCACTCAACAAATGACCCGGCGGGCTGCGGTTTAACGGTCACGCGCAGGGCGTCTTCGGACGGATCGTAATCAAAGCTGCCCCAGGCCGCGGCGTTTTTGCTAAAGATGATCGTCCACTCATTTTCGCCGGGAATAGCGTGAAAGCCGTAGTCGCCGGCCGGCAGTTTTTGCCCGTCCACCAACACATCCTTGCTCACGGAAAAAACCGTGTTCTCATTTGCCCCGCTGCGCCAGACTTTGCCGAAAGGCACTAATTCGCCCCAAATTTTCCGCCCTTTTACCCCCGGTCGGCTGAACACAAGCTCAATATTGGTGTCCAGTCCGATGGTTTGAGAAAGCCCGGCTTTCAGGCTGGCCCGGATTTTCCCGCCGGTTTTGGTCGTGGCGATCTTGAAGGGCACTTTCAGCTTTTCCCAACGCATCGCGGCCACGGCTGTTGTGCCGTCCAATTGCTCAAATTCAAAGGTCAGCCATTCCGCTGGCAAGGCGGTTTCCGGCTTCACCGTTACGCTCAAAACATCCTTCTCCGGTTCGCGATCGTACGCGCCCCACTGGTCCGCGGTGCTGTTGAAAATGATCTGCCATTCCGTTTTTCCGGGTTGGGTAAAAAGCGCGTATTTTCCGGCCGCCAATTTTTCGCCGTTAATCAGCACATCGTCGGAAAACGAAATAGTTGTCGCTTCGTTTGCACCGGTGCGCCAGACTTTGTCAAAGGGAACTAATTCGCCCCAAATTTTCCGGCCCTTCACGCCCGGACGGCTGTAACTGATCACGATTTCCGTGGATTCGCCCAGCGTTTGCGAAACGCTCGCCGCCGTGCTGACCCGCGCTTTTTTTTCCTGGCTGCTGCCGCAAGCCATCATCAAAAAAACAAATGCGATCGTCAACCCATTTATGCCGCTCATTTTGGACAATAAACTGCTCATCATTTCTCCTGTATTTATTATTTGTGAAATGTTGCTAAAAAATTATTTAAATCAAAAAATTTTGCGCTAATTCGTGCCTGATCAAAAAGTGACGCACTTT